>JAFEDV010000495.1 GCA_018241475.1 Pseudomonadota bacterium
TTCAACAGGCTCAAGGACTTCAGGCGCATCGCAACACGCTACGACCGTCTGGCGCGCAACTACCTCGCGTCCGTCTGCCTTGTCGCCGCCCTCGTCTGGTGGCTTTAATGAGTCTGGACCCTAGTACTGGCGCGCACGCCCGTAGAGCACGAGCGCATAATAGCAAGGCTGCGCCGAGCATTGAAACATCTGCGCTTGGATCGTGAATTGGCCATTCGCAGCGGGCGCGATGGCGACAGTGGGATGGTCATCGGTGGCGTTGTCCTGCGCCACCGTCGCCCCTGACTCGTCGTACACTGACAGGTCCAGATCGCGGCAATTCTGATCGCAGACGCCGAGCACACGGTATTCGTAGCCTGCCACGAGTTGGGCAGGCACGTTCCAGCTCTGGCCCTGAATGAGGCCGCCGGCGAACGGCTGGCCGACCTGCTGAAAGCCCTGCTGGGCGGCGAGCTGCCCAGCCTGCTGCAATTGCTGCATCAGGATCTGGGCGCTCTGCGGCGGCGCGGGTGCGCCCTGCTGCGGTTGAGCAGCTTCCATCTGCTGCTGCGGCGGCGCATAGGCGGCTTGTTGAGTCTGGCCTGTCTCTTTCGGCATCAGCGAGCCGATGAGGCCCAGCACGACGATGGTCGCGATCACCGCACCAGCCACCCACGCCCAAACCGGCAAGCCCTTGTTCGCCGGCGCCTGAGGCTGCTGCGGCTGCAACTGCGGCGCCGCATCGCGCGGCGGCGCGGCCGCGAAAGTCTGCGCAGGCTGGCGCGGCGCTCCTTTTGCCGCGTTCGACACAGCGTCGGCGAAGCGCCGCCAGTTGGGCTGATCGCGCTGCCCTTGCCAATCGGAGAGATTGGCGGCCTGCAGCTCGCCGAATCCAAACGGCGGCGTCGAGGCGTCAATCATCACCGGAATGAGCACACCTTTGTCGCGGCCCATGCGCGCTTCTTCGCGCACCCACTGAGATTTGGTGGAGTGTTCGCTCCACAGCACGACCAGGGCTTTGCACTGCGTGAGCTTGGATTCGATGAAGTCGGCCCAGGTGCTTCCAGGTGGGATTTCATTATCCCAGAAAACGTCCACGCCCTCGGCCAGAAGCGCCTCGGCGATCCGCTGGGCGCGCGCCGCATCTTCTCGCGCATACGAAAGAAAGACGTCCGCCATTTCCCGCTCCTTGCCGCCTTTCTAGCAGGCGGAGCGGCGCTTCAAAGTCCCTTGGGGTTGGGTCCGTAGCGGTTGGGGCCCGCCTTCGAAGGGACAAAGACGATGCCGATCACGACGGCGGCGGTCAGGAGAAAAATCAATCCGCCGACAGCCGGAGATCCGTATCCAATCAAAGCGTAGGCGACCAAATAGGCGGCGAATATTCCGGCGACCAACCAGCCTGAGAGGCCAAGATCGTGAAAGCGCCGGCTCATGACGCTAACGCCTGGCGCGAATAGCGCCAAACCGGCGACGCCGGAAACGATCTGTGCGTTCGGTTGGCTGGTGTAGGCGTTCATGCCGCTGACGCCGAGGTCGATCATGTAGGCGACAAGCGACACCACGAACAGGAAGACCATCCACCAGCCGTACTCGGCGCGGCGCGCACGCCCGGCGCCGTTGACGTACATGCGCAGGCACTTCTGGACATACCCGATCGGCGAAAGCTGCTCGCCGCACGAAACCGGCGCCGGGGCGGCATGTGTCTGCGGTTGCGGCGGTTGGTAGGGCTGCTGCTGCGCTAGAGGACGCGCCGCCGGACTCGTGTCGCCCACTGCGCCGCGCACGGCGGCGGCCAGCCGCATCCACTCCGGATGATTGGCTTCGCCGCGCCAAGTCGCCAAGTCCGCCGCCTGAACTTCGCCGAAGCCGAACGGCGGCGGCGATCCGTCGAGCATCGCCGGAATGAGCTTTGCCTTGTCGCGCCCCATCCGCGCCTCTTCGCGCACCCACTGCGACTTGGTGGAATGCGCGCTCCACAACACCACGACGGCCTTGCACTGGGACAGCTTGCCTTCGATGTAGTCCGCCCAGGTCTGTCCGGGCGGGATGTCCGTATCCCAGAAAGACTCCAATCCCATCGCCGACAAGCCGTGCGCGACCTGTTCGGCGCGCGGGCGATCCTCTCGCGAATACGAAATGAACACGTCGGCCATGCTCGCCCTCGCTCTTCGAGAATCCGCGCTGGAAGCTAGCAGCGCGGCCTTTGCGAGGCGAGCTTGATCAAGCCTGATAGCGGTCCTTGTGGCGGAGCCAAGCCATGCCCTTTCCGCCTTCGTTTCGGCCTTTCGGCAGCAGATCGATCAGCTGATAGGTGCCATTGAGAGCGTCGAGACCCCGCGAGTACGTCGAGTATGTGTGGAAAAGTTGGCCACTGGGGTCGCGTGCAAAGACGCTGAGGCCCGGCAATTCCCCCTCGAACGCCGACTGCGCGTCGAAATTGTAGAGCTTTTGTCCTTCCTGCTCGTGCGTGAAGGACACGCGGAAATCGAAGTTGAACGGCGAATCGCACGACGATACCCACGGAAATCGCCATCCCATTCGCGCGCGGACCTGCTCGATCTTTGCAATCGGGGCGCGCGAGACAGCCGCGAGTTCCGCATCCCGATGCGGCAAGTGCACGCGAATAGAATCGAAGTGCTCGGCCCAAAATGAGCAACTCTTGCAGGGGTTTTCCGCGGCCGGGCCAAGCATGAAATGATAGATGAGGAGCTGGCTCTTGCCCGCGAAGAGATCGCTCAGCATCACTTGTCCAAGCGGACCTTCAAAAACATAGTTCTCGACAGGCACGCGCGGCAGAGCGCGCCGCTCGGCGGCGACTTCATCGCGCAGGCGCGTCAGCGCCTTTTCCTTGGCGAGCAGCGTCATTCGTGCGGCACGCCAGCGCCCGCGCACATCGGCATCGGTCATGACGACATCCTCCACCACTCACGCGGCTGCCGCAGGCGTCTGCTGCATCGCGCGCGTGGCTTTCCACGCCGGCAATTCCGCCAGCTGCGCGCTCCATCGGCGGATTTCCGGATAAGGCTCGAGCGGCAAGGACGCGGCCTCCGCCATGGAGAGATCGGCCGCAACCGCGAAGTCCGCGAGCGAGAGACTGTCGCCGCACAAATAGTCGCGACCCTTCAAGTGCTGATTGAGAATACCCGCCACACGATTGAATTTCTGCAGGGCCTTCTCGACCTCCGCCGCATCTGGCCCGCCGCCGCCGAACAAACCCTTCACCACACGCTCGAACACAATGGTCGCAATGGCCGGATCCCATGAGGTCGATTCCCAAAACATCCAGCGCGCAACGTCGGCGCGCCCTTTTTCATCTGCGGGCAGCAGGCCCGCTTCGGGCATCGTCGCGGCGAGATACTGGATGATGGCGTTCGATTCCCAGAGCCTGAAATCGCCGTCTTCCACCGCAGGCGCCTTCTGGTTCGGATTGACGGCGGTGTAGAGGTCGGATTTCTGCGCGCCCTTGCTCAAATCGCAGAAGCACAGTTCGTAGTCGCCGCCGAGATGGTTGGCGACGAGCAGGACCTTGAACGACCGCGGGCTCGCGGGAAACGCATGAATCTTCACACTCATTGTTTTGCTCCTCAGACGCGACCAGCGTAGTCGGCGAAGTTCTTTTCGAACACGGTGGCCCAGCCATTGTCGTACCCATTGCGCAGCCGCTCTGCTTCCTCGCCCATGCGTTGCCAATTCTCGTGGGTGAGCGTCACACGGCAAGCATCGGGGCCAAGCGGCTCGAAGCGGACTGAAACGTCCGTGTGCTGTGGCGCGGCGCGGCCCATCGTCCACAGCATCGAAAACAACTCGCCCGGCGCGAAGTTCGTAACCTTGCCCCACTCGAGCTCGGCCCCGTCGGCCAGCGTTTCGTAGATGCGCCCGCCGACGCGCGGCTCGATGGTCACGCGCACCGTGCGCTGGCCCTCCGCCGTCTTCGCGCGGGTGTGCGTCGCGAGCGGCCACCAAGCGGTGATCTCTTCGGTAAAGATGCGGAATGCGTCGCGCGCCGGGCGGTGTACATCGAGCGTCTTCACCACCGGGGCCAGTTCAACGACACTCATTGTCGGTCTCCGCATAAGCCTTGAATTGTTCCAGCGCGTCGCCCCAGAAGCTGTCGAGCCAGGCACGCAATTCCGCAAGCGCGGGGGCGTGGATGCGATAGATGCGCGCCGATCCTCGCGGCTCATCGCGCACAAGACCCGCCTCTTTCAGCGCCTTGAGGTGCTGGGAGACCGCCGGACGGCTTACCGGCAAGTCACGCGCGATTTCGCCGACCGAATGTGGGCCGGAGCGCAAGCGCTCGAACACCGCGCGGCGGGTCGGATCGGCGAGGGCAGCCAAACTCGTTTGGTAAGCCATTACTTACTGTAAGTCATGACTTACATTTGGTCAAGCGCTTAATCGGAATTGGCGGCGCCGACTGCAGTCATGGTGTCATCCGCCATGGTGGCGTGGGGACGCGGACGCGAGACATTTGCGCTGAGCGCCAGCACCGTCAGCACCAGGATCAGGGCGCACGCCAGGATACCAAAAAGGGCGCCTGCTTGCGCTTCGGTGGGCCGAAACATGATCGATTCTCGGCGTCTATAACGGAGCGTCGATGGCTTCCGTTCCGACCTAAGTTACAGTCTCGCGCGGCTGTGGCCGAAGCACTACGTTCTCTGTTCGTGCTAAAGTGCCGGGACACAGCGGAAGATTCGATTGAGCGACAGCGCGGAAAACCTGCCGATCTCGGTGCGTGCAGCCGCCGATGCGCCGTATCTGGCGTCGCTCAATCCAGAGCAACGCAGAGCGGTCGAAGCGCTCGACGGGCCGGTGCTTGTGCTCGCCGGCGCCGGCACCGGCAAAACGCGCGTACTGACGACCCGGCTCGCGCACTTACTCTCCGCCGGCAAAGCCAAGCCGTGGGGCGTGCTGGCGGTCACCTTCACCAACAAGGCCGCGCGCGAGATGCGCGAGCGTGTCGAGGCATTGCTTGGACCAGGCGCTGGCGGGCTGCCGTTCCTCGGCACCTTCCATTCGATCAGCGCGCGCATGCTTCGCTCGCATGCCGAGCTAGTTGGGCTGAAGAGCAACTTCACCATCCTCGACACCGACGACCAAATCCGCCTGCTGAAGCAGATCATCGAAGCCGAGAACATCGACGAAAAGCGCTGGCCGGCGCGCGCGCTGGCAGGCTACATCGATAGTTGGAAGAACCGTGCGTTGACGCCCGACCGCGTGTCCAAGGGCGAAGCCTTCGCGTTCGCCGACGGCAAGGGCGCCGATCTCTACAAGCACTACCAGGCGCGGCTGAAGATCCTGAACACATGCGACTTCGGCGATCTGTTGATGCACATGATCGATGTCTTTCAGCGCCATCCCGACGTGCTGGAGACATACCATCGCAAGATCACCCATCTGATGGTGGACGAATACCAGGACACCAACGTCGCGCAGTATCTGTGGCTCAGATTGCTGGCGCAGGCATCCAAGAATCTGTGCGTGGTGGGCGACGACGATCAGTCGATCTATGGCTGGCGCGGCGCTGAAGTCGACAACATCCTGCGCTTCGAGCGCGACTTTCCCGGCGCGCAGGTGATCCGGCTTGAGCGCAATTATCGCTCCACCGGTCATATTCTCGCTGCGGCCTCCCACCTCATCGCCAACAATCGCGACCGCCTCGGCAAGACCCTGTTCACCGACGACGAACTCGGCAACCTGGTGAAGGTGCGCGGCGTTTGGGACGGCGAGGCGGAAGCGCGGCTGGTGGCCGACGACATTGAACATTGGGTGCAATCCAACCGCAAGTATTCCGAATGCGCCGTGCTCGTGCGCGCAGCCTGGCAGATGCGAGCGTTCGAAGAACGCTTCCTGATGCTGCGCATTCCCTACAAGGTCATCGGCGGCCCGCGCTTCTTCGAGCGGGCGGAAGTGCGCGACGCGCACGCCTATCTGCGGTTGATCCAGTCGGAGGACGACGACCTCGCCTTCGAGCGGGTGATCAACAACCCCAAGCGCGGTTTCGGCGACACCTCGCTCGCGCGTCTGCATGCGCACGCGCAGAAGCCGCCGGTGCGGTTTGTCACCGACAATGGCCCGCTGTTCGACGCCGATACCGGCGAAGTGGTCACCGAACAGCCGCCCTCGCCCGGCGGTGCAACCCGCTTCCGCTCGCTCATCGGGGCGGGGCGCGAACTCGTTCTGACGGACGAGTTGCCGCTGAAGGCGCGCACGGCGCTGCGCAGCTTTCTTACCGATCTCGATCGCTGGCGCGAACGGTCACGCCAGATCAGCCACATCGAGCTCGCCGAAACCGTGCTCGACGAAAGCGGCTACACCGAGATGCTGCGCAACGACAAATCCCCGCAAGCGCAGACCAAGCTCGAAAACCTGAAGGAACTGGTGCAGTCTATGGGCCAGTTCGATACGCTCACCGCTTACCTCGAGCACGTTTCCCTTGTGCTCGACATCGAAGCGGAAGGCGGCGGCGACGCTGTGCACCTCTCGACGCTGCACGCCGCCAAGGGGCTCGAATGGCCGCTGGTGTTTCTGCCGGGATGGGAAGAGCAGGTCTTCCCCTCGCAGCGCTCGATCGACGACAACGGTGAAAAGGGACTCGAGGAAGAGCGCCGGCTCGCCTATGTCGGCATCACTCGTGCGCGGGAAAGCGCGCGTATTTCGTTCGCCGCCAATCGTCAAATCTATGGACGCTGGCAAACGGTGCTGCCGTCGCGCTTCGTGGATGAATTGCCGGCTGCAAGCGTCGATGCGATCAGCGAGACCGGCTACGGCATGAACCCGGCGCAGGTGCGCGAAGCGGCGGGCGCCCGCTTCGACGCCTATGCGCCCGGCGCGGGTTTCAACAGCGCTTACCAAAGCCCCGGCTGGCGGCGGGCGCAGGAACGAGGGGCGTTCACCGGCAAGCCGCCCATGTTGGAGGGCGAAGCGCGTTTGGTGGCGCGCTCCGGCGACGACGATTCACATTTCGGCATCGGCGACCGCATCTTCCATCAGAAGTTCGGCTACGGAAAAGTCCGCCACGTCGAAGGCAACAAGCTCACCGTCGACTTCGACAAAGCCGGCGAAAAGCGCGTGATCGACAGTTACGTCGTGCCCGCGAGCGCGGCTTAACGTCCATCCGGCTTGCGCAAGCGCTTTGCGCGTCCAGGTCCGCATTGTAGAGGCTGCGGCATGGCCGAGGCTGCAACCAAGATACGCCCCCGCGTGCTCATTGTCGGTGCTGGCTTTGGCGGGCTTTCGTGCGCAAGGGCGCTGAAGCACACGGATGCCGACATCACCATCGTCGACCGCAACAATCACCACTGCTTTCAGCCGCTGCTCTATCAGGTGGCGACCGCGGCGCTGACTCCGAGCCAGATCGCTTGGCCCATCCGCGCGCTGCTGCGCGGCCAAGCCAACGCGACCACGTATCTGGCGGAGCTCGATGCGATCGATCTGCAGAAACGCGAGGCGTCGGCGGGCGGGCTAAATCTATCCTACGATTACCTGGTTCTGGCGACGGGTGCGACGCATTCATACTTCGGGCACGACGACTGGGAGCGTGTGGCGCCTGGCCTTAAGCATGTCGATGACGCGACAGCTATCCGCCGCCGGATTCTGATGAGCTTTGAAGAGGCGGAGCTCACGCAAGACGCGGCCGAACGCGTGCGGCTGTTGACCTTCGTTATTGTCGGCGCGGGGCCGACGGGCGTGGAAATGGCGGGCGCGATCGCTGAAATCGCTCGTCACTCCTTGAACAAGGACTTCCGCCACATCGACCCGCAACACGCGCGCATCATGCTCATTGAAGGCGCGGCGCGCGTTTTGCCCGCCTACCCCGAGAGGCTCTCGTCTTATGCCGCGCTGGCGCTGGCGCGGAAGGGCGTCGATATCCGCGCCGGCGTGACGGTGACGGGGTGTGATGCGCGCGGTGTCGATACCAGCGCCGGGCGTATCGAGGCGGCGACGACGATCTGGGCGGCAGGCGTGCGCGCCTCGCCTGTCGCAACTTGGCTCGGTGCAGCTCACGACCGCGCCGGGCGCGTGCTTGTGCAATCCGATTTGAGCCTGAGCGGCCACCGGGAAGTGTTTGTCATTGGCGACGCAGCAATCGTGAAGGACGGCGACGGCAAAGCGGCGCCTGGCATCGCGCCCGCGGCGAAGCAGATGGGGCAATACGTGGCGCGGGCGATCCGCGCGCGCATCGAAGGCCGCGAGCCGCCGGCGGCTTTCACCTACCGACACTATGGCGATCTCGCCACCATCGGCCGCAACGATGCGGTGGTGAACATTCCGCCGGTGACGCTTACCGGTTTCATGGGTTGGGCCTTCTGGAGTGTGGCGCACATCTATTTCCTGATCGGCGCGCGCAACCGCATTGCCGTCGCCTTCAACTGGCTGTGGGACTATCTCACTTACCAGCGCGGCGTGCGGCTTATCCTTGGCGCCAGGCCGCAGGATTAGCTGGCGTTCACGACATGCCCTGGCGGCGCTTCCGCCGTGTCTTCACAAATTCTCCAGGCCCCTCGCAGAGTCGTGATCGCGGCCGCTGTCGCGTGACCTAGATTTCGACGCCACTTACGTTCCGCTGCGAAGAGGGACGCATGGCCGACATCTTCATTTCATACAAACGCGAGGATCGTCGCGTGGCGGAGCGTTTGTCGATTGCGCTCGAGCAACTGGGATTCGACGTTTGGTGGGATTTCGAGCTGCTGTCTGGGGACGGTTACCGCAAGGTCATCGAGCGGGTCATCGACGAATGCGCCGCCACGGTGGTGCTGTGGTCGGAACGCTCTCGCGAGAGCGCATTCGTAATCGACGAAGCGACGTATTCGCGGGAGCAAAGCAAACTGTGTCCGGCACGCATCGACGATTGCCGCTTGCCGCTTGGCTTCGGCGGCGATCACGTCGTCGATCTGCGGGGCTGGGACGGCGAGATGGACCATGAGGGCCTGCAATCGCTGCTGCGCGCCATTGAGTTGAAAACCGGCAAGAAAGCGCGGCTTGGGGCCGCACCGCGCGGCGGAGATGAGGAGGTGCGCTTCGCCGAGATGGAAGCGTTCAAGGCGGCGGAAGCGGCCGGAAACGCCTCAGCGCTGCAATCGTTTCTGCGCGACTATCCGCAGGGCGCATTCGCGAACTTCGTGCGCGGGCAATTGGAGACTATGGGCGTTAAAGCGATGGCGCACACAGGCGGAGCCGGGGCGCCGGCCCAACGCCGCTCCGTCAGCGAGCCGCCCCGTGCGCCCCCGCAGCCAAGAACAGCGCCCTCTGTTGCATCGCCGGCCCCGCCGCGGCGCCGTTCATCAAGGCTGGTTCTTGGCGGCGTGGCCGCCGCAATGGCGTCAGCGACGCTCGTTTTCTTCGTGGTGATGCCACGTCAGGTCAGCGCGCCGCCACGGCCCGCTGTCACCAGCGCGGAGACTTCGCAAGTCTACAGCCTCGCCGGACTGAATCCGGACGTGCGCGCGGCGGTCGAAGAAGCGCGCCGCAACGAGGCGCTTGCCAATGCGGCGGCGGCGCGCGCGGCGGTTGTCGGGCAGCGCGCTGAGGCGAGCATCGGTCACGAACAAGCTGGCGAGGATGTCCGCGTTTTCAGCGGCGACCACATCGGCGATCGCTATGCAGGTCAGTTCGAGAATCGTTACGAAGGCGTCGGCATCTACACGTGGGCGCAGAACGCTGGCAATTCATTCGGCGCTCAGAGTTACGCCGGCGAATTCGCCGACGATGCGCCGAACGGCACCGGAATCTATACGTGGCGCGACGGCAAGCGTTACGCCGGTCAGATGGCGGCTTGGCAGCGTCAGGGCGCCGGCGTCTTCCGAATGACGGATGGCCGACGCTATGAAGGTCAGTGGTCGGGCGACCGGATGACCGGCCTCGGCGTTGAGTGGGATGCGCAAGGCCACCTCTCGCGGCAAGGAATCTGGACGAACGGCGAACTGACGACGCCCCTCGACCAAAACGCCTCTGCCAAGTGACAACCGGCGGCAGGCGCCCTAAGCGCCTGCGCCATGCTGGTGCTGACTGCCCTGGGGACGCTCGCCCAAATCCGCGACGCCGCCGACGAATTGGATCGTCACGACCCTTCGCCCGCCGACGCCGTCAGCTGGTTCGAGGAACAACCCGGCAAGTTCCGGATCGAAGTCTATGTGCCAACCAAACAAGACGCCGAGTCCGCGCGCGCCATCGTCGGCGCCGCGGCGCCGGAACTCCACCTCGTGCAAAAGCGCATCAAGGCGGCCGATTGGGTGGCGATGTCGCTTGAAGGTTTACCTGCAGTGCGCGCCGGGCGCTTCGTCGTCGCGGGCGCGCATGCGCTGAAGTGCGAAAGCGGCGGTCGCATCAAAATCTGGATCGAGGCCAGCGAAGCGTTCGGCACCGGCCATCACGGCACCACGTGGGGCTGCCTCATGGGCCTGGAATATGTGCTCCGCCGTCGCGCCAAACGAACCGCCGGCCTCCAGCACACGGTCTCCAGCGTTGGCCGGCAAGGCGCCCGCGGTCCCACCTTCAAAGTGCTCGACCTAGGCGCCGGCTCCGGCGTGTTGGCGATCGCTGCGGCGAAGACGGGGGCGCAAACGCTGGCCATCGAAATCGATCCGCGCGCCGCCGCCATCGCGGAAATCAACGCTAGGCAAAACAAAGTTGCGCAACGTGTTCGGGTCATTGCTGGCGATGGCGCGCGCCATATCGCCAAACAGAAATTCGACCTGGTCTTCGCGAACATCCTGATGCGGCCGCTGATCCGGCTGGCGCCGAAGCTCGCGCGCGCAGTGGCGCCGGGCGGCAACCTCATCCTTT
>JAFEDV010000496.1 GCA_018241475.1 Pseudomonadota bacterium
CCATCGTGATTGCCCTCGACCCAAATCCAATCGCAGCGCTCGATCAGTGAATCCAGGAGCGCACGATCGCGCGCATGCATCCGCGCCGGCCCGCCGCCGTCGTGAAACGAATCCCCGAGCGAGACGACGATCTCCGGCGCAAGCCGCTGCATCAGCGCCGCCACCCGCGACAGCGTCGCGTGCGTATCGTAGGGCGGCAGCATCTGCCCATCGCGCGCGAACGAGGAGCCCTTCTCCAAGTGCAGATCGGAAACGATCAGCGTTTTTGCGTCGGCGATCCACAGCGCGCCCTCCGGCGTCGCCGTCACAGTCACATCGCCAAGCTTCGCCTCAACCTCATTGCCGACAATCGCCACGACCACCGGCGAGGCCGGTGCGCACCTGGTGCGCGCCGACCCGGCGCGGGAGGGCTTGCTCGGTTGAGACAGGAGCGGCATCGACGCGAAGCATACTGTGGATTCATGCGGCGAGAAGCGCCACGGGCAAGAGAATTCAGCTCAGGTCGGTTTACGTGGCCAGCGCAGTGCGCGCCAAACAATCCACAGCGTCAACACGATTTCGAGTCCGACCACGATCTTATAGAATGAGTGTGGCTCGCTGAACGTCATCACCTCGATTGCCGTGTACACCAACCCCATCAACACATTGAGCCAGCGACTGAGCGTTGGCGGCAGTGCGACGGACAGAACAATCATCAACGCTGGCACGGCCAGCATCATTGAGACGCCAATCATCACCGGTTCCGTCGCCGGCCCAAGCGGTCCGACGCGCCCGGCCATCATGCCTTCGATTGTGTGCGGCATGTAGAGGCTGAAATAGTCATTGTAGATGTAGAGGAACATCAACGACGTCCACAAAAGCGCGAGCGTGACGCTCGTGGGCGTGCGGAACTCCTCCAGCGGCCGCGTTGTCTGATTGCTCATCGGACCTCCCTCCCTCCGAACGAAATGCCTAGCTCATCGCCTCCTTGATTAGCTTCGCTGCGTCCTCGAGCACAGTCTCTTCGCCCGCGCCTTCGATCCTCACACGTCCCGTCCCCAGCATTGTCCGCGTGCACCAATGCCGTAAACGGTTGCTTCTCCTGCGACATCTTGCCTAGCGTTTGCTATAATCAACGTGAAATGAGCCCGCCTCCGCAATCTGTCGCGCCGCGTCTCGATATCTTGCCCCCCGCACAAGCGGCCCTTTGGCGCGAACTCAGTCAGGCGCCGGCCACATTCACACTTTATGACGGCACCGCGCTTGCGCTTCAACTCGGTCATCGCCAGTCCGTCGATTTCGACTTCTTCGGCGCCGCTTTCGATCCGGACGAATTAGCCAAGTCGCTCCCCTTCCTCGCCAGCGCGGAAATTGTGCAGCGCGCGCCGAGCACATTGACTGTGCGCGTCGACCGGGGCGGTCCGGTGCTTGTGTCCTTCTTCGGCGTGCCTGAATTGGGTCGCGTTCGGCCGCCGTTGAGCGCCAGCGACAACGGCGTCCTCTTGGCGAACCTCGTTGACATTGCCGGAATGAAGGCCAGCGTCGTGCAGAAGCGCGCCGCCGCCAAAGATTATGTCGATGTAGCCGCCCTGATCGGCGCCGGGATCACACTGGGCGTGGCTCTAGCCGCCGGACGCGCCATCCACGGCGCAAGTTTCAATCCTCAGATAACGCTCAAGGCGTTGTCTTATTTCGAGGATGTCGGCGATCTGCCAAGCGAGACGAAGCGACTCTTGCAGGACGCCGTGCGCGGCGTCGATGTCAACGCAATACCGATGCTTACCGCCATCGGGAAAATTGGGGGGCCGGCATGAAGCCGCTCGTGCTCACGCCGCCTCTTCGCCGCGCCGCCGAACGTTGCGTTTGGTATGAACCGCCGGAAGCGGCGATCCGCGATGCGCCGCGTTTGGTTGCGCATATTTTAACTTTCGGTTCGATCGAAGACGTTGGTGCGCTGCGCACGCAGTATTCCGACGAAGACTTGAGAGAGGCATTGCAGGCGGCGCCGCCTGGCATATTCGACGCACGCTCATGGGCGTATTGGAATCTCGTGCTCGGCCGCTACGACGCGCCGGCGCCCCCCACACGCCGGTTTAGGTAAGCGTTCCTAACTCATCGCCTCAGCGATCAGCTTCGCCGCGTCCTCCAGCACGGCTTCCTCGCCGGCGCCTTCGATCGCGACGCGCCCCATCTCCAGCATCACCGGGGCAGCGAACGGCGACACGTGCGGCAAATCCTTGTGCACAATGCGCCCCTTCACGCGTCTGAGCAGCGCGCCGAGCCGCTTCAAGTCGAGATAGCCCTCGCCCGCATCCTGAAACGCCGCCTGCAGCAGGATATGGTCCGGCTCGTATTGCTTCAGCACGTTGAAGATCAAGTCGGACGAGAACGTCACCTGCCGCCCGGTCTTCTTCTCGGCGCCCGGCATCTTGCGCTCGATCATGCCGGAGATCACCGCGCATTTGGCGAACATCGCCTTCATCAGCGTGCTTTCGCCAAGCCAGCTTTCGAGATCGTCGCCCAGCATGTCATCATCGAAGAGCGCGGCGAAATCGAGATCGCCCATCGGCTCCAGACCCCACACGCACATCGCGTATTCGCTGGCCAGGAATCCCAGCGGATGTTTGCCGGCGCGCTCCAGCCGCCGCGTGATCAGCATCCCCAGCGTCTGCTGCGCCAGCTTGCCATCGAATGGATAGGCGACGAGATAATGCTTGTTAGCGCGCGGAAACGTCTCGATCAGCATCTGATCCGGCGACGGCGCCAGCGACCGCGCCCGTTGCATCGTAATCCAATCGCGCACTTGCTGCGGCAATCGCTGTTGCCGCTTCGGATCGTGCAGCATCATCCGCACGCGCTCGGCGAGAAACGTCGAAAGTGGAAATTTGCCGCCGGCATAAGATGGAATCTTCGGGTTCTCCTCGCCCGCAGCGCGCACCACCAGCGCATCCGTGTCGCGCTGCGCGATAAAGCGCAGCATCTGGCCGGCGAAGATGAAGGTGTCGCCCGGCGTCAACCCTTCGATGAAGTATTCCTCGATTCTGCCGAGCGTGCGGCCAGCAACCAGCGGCGCTGGTTCTGGACCGCCGGCATCTTGCCGGCTTGTTTTGCTGCCGGCTGGAAGCCGGCGGTACGATGGGCGATGCGCCAGCCGCACATCCAGCATCTCCGCTTCGACGATGGCGCCGACATTCATCCGGTGCTGCTGCGCCACACTTGGATTGCGCGCGCGCCACTTGCCGGTGTGCGGATCCTGAATGATGCGTCGATAACGATCGTAGGTGCGCAGCGCGTAGCCGCCAGTCGCCACCAGATCGAGCGCCCGATCGAACTGCAGGCGCGTCAGCGCTTCGTACGGCTGCGTCGAGATCACTTCTTCATACAAATCATCGGCATCGGTCGGCTCGCCGCAGCAGCAGCCCATGATGTGTTGCGCCAAACAATCCAGCGTGCCGATGCGCGCGTCGGCGCCGTCGAGCGCGCCTTCCGCCACCGCTTCCTGCGCCGCGCGGCACTCCAGCACTTCAAAACGATTGCTGGGCGCCAGCAGCGCCCGCGACGGCTCGTCGAGCCGGTGATTGGCGCGCCCGATCCGCTGCACCAGTCGCGCGCAGCCTTTGGGCGCGCCAATCTGGATCACCAGATCGACATCGCCCCAGTCGATGCCTAGATCGAGCGTCGAGGTGCACACCACGGCGCGCAGCGCGCCCGCCGCCATCGCCGCCTCCACTTTGCGCCGCTGCGACACGTCGAGCGATCCGTGATGCAGCGCGATCGGCAAGCCGTCCTCGTTCACACGCCACAATTCCTGGAACGTCATCTCCGCCTGCGCGCGGGTGTTGACGAACACCAGCGCCAGCTTGGCGCGCAGGATCGCCTCGTACACCTCCGCCATCGCATGCCACGCGGTATGCCCCGCCCACGGAATGCGCGCATTGGAATCGAGCACATCAATGATCGGCTGCGCGCCTGGCGGAGCTAGGATGATGATGGAGGCTGCCCCCCCGCCCCCTCGCGGGGCGGGGGCAGGGGGTGGGGGGCGTTCAGAACGCGGCCCTACTTCCGACGCGCGCGCGGATGCATCGTCAACGGCAGCCCTCAATCCTGAACGCCCCCCCTCACCCTGCCCTGTCCCCCGCAAGGGGGGAGAGGGTTTCGAGCCGACCAACCACTTCGCCAGACTCTCCGGATCGGCCACCGTCGCGCTCAAGCCGATGCGCCGATGCTTCGGCGCCCAGCGCGCGATCCGCGCCAGCGCCAACGTCAGCAGATCGCCACGCTTGGTCGGCGCCAGCGCATGCGCTTCGTCGACGATCACCGCCTGCAAGTCTTCGAAGAACACGCGCGCATGTTCGCTGGCGATAAGCAGGCACAATTGCTCGGGCGTCGTCAGCAGCATGTCCGGCGGATAGGAGCGCTGGCGGGTGCGCTTGTGCGCCGGCGTGTCGCCAGTGCGGGTCTCCACGCGTACGCCGAGTTTCATTTCCTTGACCGGCGTTTCCAGATTGCGCGCCACGTCGGTGGTAAGCGCCTTCAGCGGCGACACGTACAAGGTGTGAAGCTTATGCGGCCGCCCCGGCCCGTCCGCCGCTAACGACGCAAGCTCGATCAGGCTCGGCAAGAATCCCGCCAGCGTCTTGCCCGCGCCGGTCGGCGCGATCAGCAGGGTTGACAAGCCATCGCCCGACCGCCGCACCAGTTCCAGCTGATGCGCGCGCGGGCGCCATCCGCGGCTGGCGAACCAGCCGTCGAACGGTTGCGGCAGCGCGGGAACGCAGGCGTCCATCGCCTTTATCTAGGGCGCCTTGGCGGCGGCGCCGACGCTTGTGCGGGAGATGTTGGGGGCGGCGCGCCGGCGTGCTTACTTGCTGGCGATGGGCAGCACCCGGGTCCGCCTGTATTCGCGCCTGGCCGCGCTCGCGCTCGCCGCGATCGTGGCCGCCGCGATTGCAGCGCTGCGCGTGCAGCGGCCGGAGCAGCGTTTCGACTCGCTGACCGCCATCTCCTACATCGTCGCCGAACCCCAGAGACGCGAGACGCCGCCGCAGAGGGAGCCGCAGCACGTCGCCCAGCGCATCGCCGCCTCTTATATCGGCGAATCCGGCAACGAGCCGCCGGCGCGTCTGTGGAGCTATGACGCGTTCGGGCGGATCGTCTTCGATCATGCCGAACAATACCGCCGCTGCGTCGCCGCACGCCAAGAGCGTCACAACGAGTCCGATTGCCCCGAGGCGCACGATCCGCATCCGCTCGTCCTGCGACCGGGCTGAGCCGGTTTCGCGGCAACAGCACTTGACCTCCGTCAAAGCCGCCCTACCCCTTAGCTGGGGAAAACAGGGCTTCGGAGCACACGTGACCTACGTGCAAGCGGCCACAGCGCCGTCGTTGCGGCGCATCGCGTCTCTCGGTCTTGACTTGATCGAGCGCCTCATTCTGATCGCGCTCTTCTACGGCCTCGCGACGCGGCTGGTCGCCAACTACGTCGCAACGCACAATATTGCCGATCTGTTGGCGCTTGCGTCGGAAGGCATGGTCGTCGTGCTCGCGCTCATCCGGCGCACGCCGCAAGCCATCAGCTTCCGCATCGACGATTGGGCGATCGCCTTCGGCGGCGCCTGCGCCACGCTCTTTCTGCGCCCGGTCACCATGGCGCCCCTCGGGCCGAAGGAGATCGGTTGGCTGCTGCAAGCGATCGGCTTCGTCGGCGCGCTTTGGTGCAAGGCCGCGCTCTTCCGCAATTTTGGCGTCGCGCCCGCCATTCGCGGCGTCGAAGTGCGCGGACCTTACGCGCTGCTTCGCCATCCGATGTACGCAAGCTACGCCATCGCGCAACTCGGCTTCCTTTACGCTTTTCCCACACTTTGGAACGTGGCGATCATCGCGGTCTGGGCAGGCCTCCAGCTTCTGCGTATCAACGCAGAAGAGCGCATGCTGAAGACCGAGCCGCGCTACCTGGCTTACGCCGCCAAGGTCCGCCGGCGCCTCATCCCGTGGGTGTATTGAGGATCGCCAATCCGGCCGGCTTGCCGGAGAATCTAAAGGCCATTGCCTCAGCGCGCGTAATTAAAGCTCACGCTAATCCGCGGGCGCTTGGCGGCGTTCATCGCCACCTCATGCCGGAGATAGCTCTCCCAGATCAGCAGGTCGCCGGTCTTCGGCGCCACGTAGACGAAAGTGCGCTCCGCCTCCGGCGCATCCACGGCGCGCGGCGGCGCCGCCATCATCAGCGGCAGCCGCGGATCCTCGAGCTTGAGCGCCGACGAGCCCGGCGGCGTTTCCACATAATATGTGCCGGAGAGCACGCTCATCGGATGAATGTGCCCGGTGTGCACGCCTCCGGGTTCAAGCACGTTGATCCAGATCGAATCCAGCTTGAGCCGCCTGCCGCCGAGATCGAGGTGCAGCGCCGCGACGAATGCGGCTGCATGTTTGTCCAGGCCTCTCTTCAGCGCGGCGAAAGACGGATCGCGCCCCGGTAAGTCGTCGAGCGATGCGTAGGAGGTATAGCCCTTGTAGCCATGCTCGGCGCTCCAGCGCTGACCGGCCATATCTTGCGCCGCTATCGTGCGGCATGCTTTGGCTAGGTCGCGGTTCAACGCCTCAGCACCAGCA
>JAFEDV010000497.1 GCA_018241475.1 Pseudomonadota bacterium
CGGAATGTCGAACGCGGCGCCGTCATCGAAGGCGATGTGCAGGGCGTGGGCTTTCGAGTCGAAAGTGAGCGACGTGGGCCAGGGGCGCGCGTTCATTTCCCCATCCCCTTGGGGAGGGGGTAGGGGGAGGGGGCGCGCAGAATAAGGCGCAAGCGTTGAGCGTAGTGCTCGAATGTTTGCGCTTCAGATGCGAGTAGAGCGCCCAGTCGTTCGCCCCCCCTCCCTGCCCTCCCCCCGTTGGGGGGAGGGATGTGCCGCGCCGCGTTCACTCGTCCGCTCCCAGCTCGCGGGCTTCGTCGATCAGCATGATCGGCAGGCCGTTGCGGACGGGATAGGCGAGGCGGGCGGCGTCGCTGATCAATTCGCGCTTGTCGCGGTCGTAGCGCAGCGGCGTGCGGGTTTGCGGGCAGACCAGCACTTCTAAAAGCTTCGGATCGACGTCACTCATTGTAGCGACCGCGGCGCATCGTCCGGCGCGCCCCATTCCACCAACGCGATCAAAGCCTGGCAGCGCTCTTCCAATGTTTGCGCTTCGAGCAGCGCCTGTTTGGCGGCCGGATCGAAGGGACAAATCTGCGCGGCGACATTGATGACGGTCTCCGTCGGCGCCTGCTCGACCGAAGCCCAATCCACCTGATAGCCGTGCAGGCTGGCGTAGCTGCGCAGCGCGCCGATGAGCTTGGCGCGATCGATCGTGCCGCCGGGCGAGATGGCGAAATCGCCGGCGAAATCGTCATACGTGACCAGCGCCTGGCGATACGGTTTGCCTTCGAGTTCGCGTCCGTAGGTGAAGCGGCAGACGCCGGTGAGCGTCACCAGATAGCGCCCATCGTCGGTCTCTGCGAACGAGGTGATGCGGCCCACGGTGCCGACGTCCGAGAGTTCGGGGATGGGTTCCTCATCCTCGCCGGTCGCCGGCTGGATGATGCCGATCATGCGCTCAGCGCCTAGCGCATCGTCGATCATGTTGAGATAGCGCGGCTCGAAAATGTTGAGCGCCAGCACGCCGCGTGGAAACAGAATGGCGCCGTTCAGCGGAAACAGCGCGATGGTCTGCGGCAGGTCCGCCGGTTTGCGATAGCCGAAAGCGCTCATGAGAACAGGATCGCCGAAAGTTTGCGCCGGCCTTGCTTGGCGACGTCGGAAGCAGGACCGGCGGCGTCGAAGATTTTCAGGAGCTGCGTGCGCGCCGCGCCCTCATTCCATTCGCGATTACGTTCAATGATGGCCAAGAGTTGCTCGGAAGCTGCTTCGAGATCGCCGCGTGCGGAAAGCGCGTCCGCAAGATCAAACCGCGCTTGCAGATCGTCCGGGTGCGTCGCGACCTTCAATCCGAGTTCGTTTGCGGCGTCAGCGGCGACGGGCTTGCCCGCGAGTTCGAGCGCGGCGCGAACGCCTTGGATGTCCGGGTCGTTTTGCTTGTCCTCGGGAACCATCTCAAGCATGGCGCGCGCCTCATCGGGATCGCCCGCATTGATGGCGATGCGCGCCATGCCGGCGATGGCTTTGGTGTTGGCGGGATCGATCTGCAGCACCGCCATGTAGGATTGCGCCGCACCGCCGACGTCGTTGAGCGTCAGACTTTCGGCGGCCTGCGCGAGCAGCGCATTCACATCTTCGACGGAGGTCGATCCGGTCAGCCGATCGAGGAAGAGTTTGATCTGACTTTCCGGGATGGCGCCCATGAAGCCGTCCACCGGACGGCCTTTGTCGAACGCGTACACGGCCGGGATCGAGCGGACGCCGAGCTGGCCGGCGACGCCGGGATGCTCGTCGATATTGATCTTCACCATGCGCACTTTGCCGTTGGCCGCGCGCACGCCTTTTTCCAGCATCGGCCCTAGCGTCCGGCACGGGCCGCACCACGGCGCCCAGAAATCGACGACGACCGGCTGTTGGCGCGACGCCTCGATGACGTCAGCCATAAATCCCTGGTCGGAGCCTTCCTTCACGAGATCCGGGGCGGGGCCGTCGAGCATTGTCATGAGCACCTCTGCTTGTTCGTCCCCTAAATGGGCCGATCAGGGCTTGCGTTCAATCAAGCCGGGCTGGCCCTGAGCGTCGAAGGCCAGCCGGATCGGCTCATGGCCGGTGGCGCGCGCGAATTTCAGCATGTCAGCCGGGCTGACGGCGGTGGTGGCGTCGTTGCTGAGGGGGTGGAAGTTGACCAGGTCGTGAGCGAACAAGCCTTCGTCAAGGATAAGCCGGACCTTGCCTTCCCCGTCATTGATCAGCGCGAACAAAGTCACCGAACCGGGGGTGACGCCGAGATGCTGCATAAGGAGCTCGGCATTGCCGAAACTGAAGCGCGCGGCGCCGATCAGCTTCGAAACCGCGTTCAAATCGATCTGGGTGTCGCTGAGCGCTGACAACAGGAAGAGCGCGCCTTTCTTGTCTTTGAGGAAGAGGTTCTTGGTGTGCCCGCCGGGCATGGAGGATTTGAGGTCGGCGCTTTCCTCAACGGTGAAGACCGGGCGATGGCTGCTCGTCGCATGGGCGATGCCGAGCGCGTCGAGGCGGGCGAAAAGGTCGTTGGGTGTGGCCGGCATGGGCGCTCCCCTTGGCGCGAAGCGCCGCGCTCGTCTAGGGATGGGGGATGAAACTCACTTGCTATCAGGTCGATCCGCAGCCGGCGGAGATGCAGCCGGGCCGGCCCGACCGCGAATGGATGGACAATTTCGCCGACCGCCATCCCTACCGCTGCCTGCCGCTGGTGGTGGCCAACACCACGGGCTGGGAATTGCTCTCGCCCGTCTCCTTCACCGCGAGCTGGAACGGCGGCCCGCGCATGGAGGACATCCGCCTCGATCCCGACGGCGACACCACGAGAGCGCAGCTGGATCGCTGGGCGGTGTCGCACTTCTCCGGCGGCGTGCTCACCTTTCACACCGGCTATCTCTTCCGCACCGACGAAGGCTGGGATTTGTGGGCGGGAGGTCCGCCCAATCATCTCAAAGACGGCATCCAGCCGCTCGTCGGCATCGTCGAGACCTATTGGCTGCCGTTTCCGTTCACGATGAATTGGCGCTTCACGCGCCCGGGCATGATCTCGTTCAAGAAGGGCGAGCCCTTCTGTTTCATCTTGCCCGTGCCGCATGAGACGTTCGATGCGGTGCAGCCGATCGTGAAACCGATCAGCGCCGATCCGGATTTGGAGCGGCAGTACAAAGCCTGGGGCGAAAGCCGCAACACCTTCCTCAACAAACTTTCCGATCACGACGCCGACGCGGTGAAGCACGGCTGGCAGCGCGATTATTTCCGCGGCCGCACGCCCGAAGGACACTTGGCCCCCGACGGCCACGTCAATCGCCGGCGGCTGAAGCCGCCGCGCAAGGCGGAACCGGGGGAGTAGCATCCAATCCGCGCGCTCTGCGCATCCTTGGGCGGGGCCTGCAAGGGGGAACGCATGGACCGCAGAGAATTCGCGCTGGGCGCCGGCGCCTTGGCTGTCACGGCTTTGGCGCCCGGTGCGGCGGCGCAAGCCAGCGGCATTTCCAGCGCCGCTCGTGCGTTGTGGCGGCGCGCGATCGTGCTCGACTGCAATCTCGGCCCGCAAGCGAGCGCGGACACGCTGCCTTTGCCGCAAGGCGATCTGGATATCGCGCGTGCCTCCGGGCTCACCGCGCTCAAGACCTCAATCGGCGGCTTCAATTCGCCGTTCGAAGCGACGATTGCCGAGCTTGCTTTCTATCAGCGTGCAATCGAAGCGCATGGTTCGACGTTCACGCAAATCCGCGCCGTCGCCGACATTGCAGCGGCCAAACGCGCCACAAAGCTCGGCATCATCTTCGGCTTTGAAAGCGCTGCCTGTCTCGAAGACAAGATCGATCGCATCGAGCTCTTCCGCAATCTCGGCGTCCGGGTGATGCAGCTTTCGTATAATCTGACCTCGCCGTTCGGCGCGGGCGTGCTGG
>JAFEDV010000498.1 GCA_018241475.1 Pseudomonadota bacterium
CGCCCGTTCCAACAGCGCCGCTGTATCCCCAACTGTTTCGGGCGCCAGCTTGGCGCGCTCGGCGATGTCGGCAAGCGAGTGATCGCCGTCCGAAAGGTTGAGCACCCACAGCATCGCCATGTTCTTGTCATAGGCGTCCTTGTCGCCGCCGATGGCGCCGTAGAGGCCGCGGCGGCCCAGCTGCGGTTCGCCTTTCGGAGCAAGGTTGACGTAGCGCGGTTCGGTTTCGAGAGCGGCGATGGCGGCGATAAGCACGCGGTAGCTCTCGACCAGCGCCGCCGGCGTGATGAAATCGAGATTGTCGCCGCTCGTGTGATATTCGGGGAAGGTCGCAAACTGGCTGCGCTGGAACAGGCCGACATTCAGCCCGTAGCCCGGTGCATTGTATTGGCGCTCGTCATAGCCGTACGGGAAGAAGTCGACGACGCTGGCGCGCTTTTCCCTGAGCAACCGCGCCATGATGCGGTCGATGCGCGCGTCGCCGCCGCGCGTGCGCTTGTAGGTGAACGGTCCCGGATCGCCGACACAGGAAAGCACAAGGCCATGCTTGATGCGCGGCACGACCGCTTCGTTGAGCGCAAGCCAGGCGATCGCCCCGATGGTCCCCGGCGCATAGAGGAAACGATAAGTGAAACGCGTCCTCACGCCCGCCATACGCTTGGCCAGACACGTCAGCAGCGCCATGCCGGAGCAATTGTCGTTGGCGAGCGAGGGGTGGCAAGTGTGGACGGAGAAGAGCACCTCCTCATCGGTCGCCCCGCGGTGGACCAGTTCGCCATAGGTGAGCGAGCCGTCCTTCAGCTCTGAATCGACGCACGCCTCGTACTCGCCGTCCGGCAACGCATCGAGCGCATTCTGACTCATGCAGAACCCCCAGCGCTCGGCGTAATACGAAGTGCGATACGGGATGAGATTCGGCTGATCGGGCAGCGTGAAGATGTTGCTCTTGAGCGTCGCGAGCGGCAGCTTGGCTCGCATTGGCGCGGAATAGTTGAGGACGTGCAGATTATGCTTGCGGAAGTCGACGACACGCTCGCCCGCCGCGTTCTCGATGAAGGCGTCGCGAATGACCCATTCCTTCGGCACGGTCCAATCGAGGACCGGCGTTCCAGTCGGGACCTCGCGCTGCACAATCGGCGCATGCCGGCCAAGGATCGTCAGCGTGTCGCGCACGCCCTGCCCAGTGATGGAGCGGCAGATCGGATAGATTTCGGCGGCAAGCGCGTAGATCTCTTCGCCTGCGCTTGCGCTGTCGAGCGTCGCCATCAGCGCGCGCGCAGCCGACATTTGCGCAGGCGCGCTCGCTTTCACGCGTGCTCCGGCTCGCGCTCCCGCAGATCGCCGTCGAGGACCCGGTCGGCCAGCAGTTTGCGGATGTGGGCGATGCGATTGTAGCGTGGGCCCTCAAACTCCTCGAGCGTGACGCCCGATTTCTTGTAGGCGGCATAAAGCTGTTCGGCGCCCTTGCGCGCATCCCATTGCGGTTTGAAGGCCGGCAGCGCCTTGGCGATCTTATCGAAGTTCACTCTGTAGGAGCGCGTGTCCGGCCCGGCGTCGGAGGCAAGCTCGATGGTGCAGCCCGGCACGACCTCGGCGACGATATTGGCGATATCGCGGATGGAATAATTGTGCGCTGTTTGGCCGACATTGAAGGCTTGGCCGTGCACGGCCTCGCGCGGCGCCTCCATCGCGGCGATGAACGCTCGTGAAATGTCTTCGATGTGCACGATCGGGCGCAGCGGCGTGCCATCGGACTTCAAGAGAATGACGCCCTTGGTCATGCCCCAGGCGACAAGATTGTTGAGCACGATGTCGAAGCGCAGACGCGGGCTAACGCCGTACGCGGTCGCCGGCCGCATGAACGTCGGCGAGAAATCATCGTCTGCGAGCGCGCCAATGTCGCGCTCAGACCAGACCTTCGACTGGCCGTAGGCGGTGACGGGGTTCAGTTCGCCGGTTTCGTCGATCATCTTGTCGCCGGATTTGCCGTAGTTCGAACAGGACGAGGCGAAAAGAAAACGCTTCACCCCGGCCTGCTTCGCGAGTTGGGCGAAACGGACGCTGGCCCGGTGGTTAATCGCGTAAGTGAGGTCGGGATTGAGGTCGCTCAGCGGATCGTTCGACAGCGCGGCGAGGTGAATACAGGCGTCGAAACCCTCGACGTCACGCGCGGTCAAGTCGCGCATATCCTTCTCGATGGTGCGGACTTCGACTATTTGCCCGCCGGCCGCGAAGGTGCAGCGCCGATAGAGATTGGCGTCGATGCCGGCGACCTCGTGCCCAGCCTTCAGCAGCATGGGCGTCATCACTGTGCCAATATAGCCCAGATGGCCGCTCAGCAGGACTTTCATCGCCTCGACCTTCTCACATTGGCATCGGCTCGCGTCAGCGAGCGGCCGTACTCGGGAGATTGTAGCAACAAGCAGTCCGCGAAGGCCACGGACTTGTGGCTCAGAGCGCGCCCGGATCGACCTTCCAGAAGAGCGAGGCCGTGCGCCACAGGATCACGCCGTCCTTCTTCCAGGACCAGTTCTGCACGTAATCGACATCGTGCGCAGTGCGGGCGCGGATCTTTTCGTCCGTTTCGGTGGGACCGCGGCAGCCGCTGACCTGGGCGAGACCGGTAACGCCCGGCCGCGCGCGAAACCGCCCGCCATAACGCGGATCGACCTTCTCGAACTGCGCATCGTGTTCGAGCGCGTGCGGACGCGGACCGATGATGGACATATCGCCGATCAGCACGTTGAACAGCTGCGGCAGCTCATCGAGGCTCGAGCGACGCAGGAATGCGCCAAGCTCGGTGACGCGCGCGTCGTCGCGGCGCGCCTGGATAACGCCGCGGTTTTCCGTCACCGTCATGGTGCGGAACTTCCAGATGCGGAAGGACTTGCCGCGGAAGCCGCCGCGCTCCTGCCGGAATATCGCCGTGCCTGGGCTGTCGAGCCGAACCGCAGCGGCGATCGCCAACAACAGCGGCGCAAGCAGGACAAGAGCGGAAGCCGACGCGACTATATCGAACGCCCGCTTCGACCAGCCGCCGACCGGAGCATGCGCATCCACGCGCGCTGGCGGCGCATAGGCGATGATGCCGCCAACGCCAGCCGCGCCGCTCGTGAGCGACTTCTGTGCGAACACTGCCGGGCGCTGGGCGCGCGCCGGCGCCGTACGTATATCGCGATTGGCGATGCTGCCCGTCTGTTCTCGCATTGGCAGTCCCCACACCTGACGCTCTTTTTCTGAGCGTCACCTTCAACAAGTTAAAACGCATGCACCGCTGCGCTGCAACAGAAGAGTGAGCGTTTCGCGCAAAATCATTTTGCGTTCGCGCAACACACTTATGAGCGACACAAATCGACGCAAACGCGCCCCGCCTTATGCGGGTCGTTCGCAGCAAGAAGAGCCGAACCCCGTGCTCTTTACCCAGGTCAAGTTCTCGTTGACCCTTATCAAGTTTCCGTCTGGTACATTGGATATGAATAATAGCTGGGCAGCCGGCGATGCACGTCGTTCAGCGCAACGCCGCAAACATTGGCGCCGGCGTTCAGCAATTGCCGAAGCGCCGTGCGAACGGCTCGCACCGGCGTCTTCTTCCATGAGGCGACGACGACCGCGCAGTCCGCCCTGGACGCCACCACTCGGGTCTCGGCGACCGCGAGCACCGGTGCGCAATCCAGGATGATGAGGTCGAACGCGTCACGCAGCTCAGTTATGAGGCGGCTCATCTCCTCGCCGCCGAACACATCCTTGGAAATGAAGCCGGAATCGCTGAGCGGAAGGATGTTCATGCCGGTCGCTTCATCGACGTGCGTCGCCTTTCGCCAATCCACTTCGCCGGCCAGAACCTGCAGCAACCCAACCGAGGGTTCGAAGTCCAGCACGTCCTTCACCGCTCGCCGGCGAAGGTCGCAATCGATCAGCAACACGCGCTGGCCCGACATGGCCGAGACACGCGAAAGACAGATCGAAATCGTGGTCTTGCCTTCGCCAGGCGCGGCAGACGTTATGGCCACGACTTGCGGCTTCACGCGGGCCGCGTCGAACAGAATTGTCGTCCGCAGGATGCGGCAGGCCTCGGCAAACGGCGAGAAGGGCCGTTCCAGCAGATACGACGTCGGATGCCGCGCCGAAAGCGGCAAGATGCGCAGCTCCTGACGCGTGAGCGTGGGAATGGTGGCAAGGGCCGGCAGGCCGACGCGATCCTCGACATTCTCCGGATCGACGAACCCTTCGTCGAGCGCTTCGGCGAGGAAGCCGACAACCAGGCCAAACCCGAGTCCCACGCCGATCGACAGCACGAACGCCAGCGATAGACGCAACGAGCTCGGTTGAGTCGGCGGCGTCGCATTGGAAATGATGTCCACACCGGATTGCAACGAACCTTGATCGGCGATTTCGTTGTAGCGCTGTAGGAATGCTTGATAGACGTCCCGGGCAGCGGTCGCTTCGCGCTCGAGTTCGTTCAGCGTGACCATCTGCTCGTTATTGCCGACGAGCT
This sequence comes from Pseudomonadota bacterium, assembly GCA_018241475.1. Lineage (GTDB taxonomy): Bacteria > Pseudomonadota > Alphaproteobacteria > Caulobacterales > Aquidulcibacteraceae > Vitreimonas. Next base: position 4,496 of record JAFEDV010000498.1, read on the forward strand.
CGCCGCGCGCCACGTTCATGCTGCCTTGGAGGGTGTTGACTCGCGCCCGCGCGATTTCGACTTCGCTGCGCAGGCTGGACGTGATCCGGGCGACCTCAGCGTTGATCTGATTGATGATATCGGCGTGCTCCGCGCGAACGTTGATGACGGCCGGGTGTTGATCGCCGTAGCGGCTTTCAAGATCGGCCTGCCGGCGCGCCACTTCCGCCTCCTGGGCGCGAAGCTGGGTGACAACCGCTGAGTTCAGCACCCCCGCGATAGCGTCGGCCGAGCCGCCGGAACGGATCGTCTGCATGAGCTGGTCGTAGCGCGCTTCCTTTTCGGCGAGATCGGCGCGGGCCTGCGTGATGTCGCTTTGCAGCGCCGTCGTCTGCTGTTCGGTGAGCAGCGAGCCTTGGGTGGCGATAAGGCCCGTTTGGGCGCGATAACGCTGAACCGCGGCTTCTTTCTGTTGAACGTCGCCGCGAAGCTGCTGCAGCCGCGCGCCAAGCCAGGCGTTGGCGCGATCGACGTTCTGCATCTGCGTGCTGATTTCGTATTGCTGGAAGAGCTGAACCAGCACGTTCGCCATTTGCGCCGCGCGAGCGGGATGCGCCGAGGTGACATTGACCTCGGCCGCGTAAGTCAGGCCGCGACGACGCACATCGATGGCCTTGCTCACCAGCGCGATGACAGCCTGCCGCGCCGCAGGAGCGGTCGCGGCGCTCGAACCGCCTGGCCGCAATAGCGGATTCCATTCGGGATCGTTGGCCAAGCCCAGCGCATCGACCAAGCGCGTCGCCAGCATTGGCGAGCGCAGCACCTCCAATTGGGAATCCACCACCGGCGCATTGGGCGACACGTCGGCGCCGTTGATGCTTTGCATCGGCTCCAGCGTGCGATCGGGCGCCGGATTGATCATCACCAGCGCAGTGGCGGTGTACTGCGGACGCTGCAACGCAAAAGCAGCAAAGCAAAGCGCCGCAACAACGATCCCCGTACAGGCGATCAAGATGCGCCGGCGAACAAGGAAACCGAAAAAGCCCCGGAGGCTGATCGAACCCAACTCGCCATCATCAGGCGGCGGCGGATATGCCTCTTCCGCGCGCTGGCGAATGGCGACGACGTTCATAGTCAGCTCTGTCCCTGTGGCGGTCTTGGCGGTCCCTCCGCCATCGCCAAGCAATTCTGCCGCCACGGGAAAATCCTAGCACGTCCCAAAACGGTGCACAGACCGATGGTTGCACCAGGGGGACGTTGACATCACAGCCGCCAAACCTGTGGCTTTTTGGTCGCGATTGAACGCGCCTGCACCTTGGGACCGGCGATAACAGCAATGCGACTGCCCACAAATTCCCCAAGCGGGGGAAATGTGCTAGGTTCACTGCGAGGTTTGCGGTGCAGCACGGAACCAAAATGCGAGCGCGTACAGTCAGATAAAGAATTTGTCAGCTGATGCCCGTCAGTTTCTTAGGTACCGGCAAGTCCTGACTGAGGTGAGGTTCGAGAAATTGATGATTCGCGTGTTATGAGCGTCTCGCAGCCACGAGGGAACACTCCGTTTGGACTAGGCGTTGTTGTACCGCCTCCAAGCCGGGGCGGGTTAATTGCATGACGCCAGCGTCTTCCGCCACCACCAAGGACGTTGCGGTTCCCAGCGCGCCGCGGCTGCGGCGTTGGCCGTTATTGTGGACAGCTTCTTTTGCGCTAGGCGTCAGCCTCGTCCTTTGGGTTGGTATCATTCTACTCGTGGGCTGGATTCTACACCTCGGCGCGACGCACGCCTGAGCTTCCGGACTTGGCCCTGCTGTTGCTAAGGGTCTGCGGGCCGGCAGCTTGAATGGCCATGTCCAACGAACATCCCGCCCCGCGGCCGCTGGTCGCCATTGTGACGCCTGTGTTCAATGGCGAGAAGCATCTCGAGGACGCCATCCGCGCGGTGCAGGCGCAGACCTACCGGCCGCTCGTGCACTGTATTCTGGATAACGCCAGCAGCGATGGCACCCCGGCGATAATCGCCCGCTACGCCGGCGGCCGCGTTCCGATCATCGCCGGGCGCAATCCCGAAACCATTTCCTTCCAGCGCAACTTCAACGCCGTTCTCGAGCTCATGCCGGAGGAAACGGCCTATTTCCGCATGCTCCACGCCGACGACGGCATGCCGCCCAACGCCATCGAAGACATGATGAAGATCGCCGTGAGCGCACATGACATCGTGCTCGTCGCCGGGGGCGAGCGGATGAACGGCAAAGACCGGCCACATTTCTTTCCGCCGGAGTGCCAGGTGTTCGAGGCCAGCAACATGCTGGCGCGCACGCTAGTCGATGAGGCGCACGTACCGTCTGCGCACGTGCTATGGCGGCGCGACACCGTGCGTGAGGGCGAGGAGTTCTACCCGACCGATATGGTTGAGTGCATTATCGCCGCGGTGCATCGCGTGCTCTCACGCGGCGGTCGCGCTGGGTTCGTGCATGGCCACGTCGCCGATACGCTCCGCTATGCGGGATCGGGCTCTCTGATCGATACGTTCGCGCCGACCGTGAAGGCAGTCCTATGGGAAAAACTGCTGTTCATCGAGCGATACGGACCTGCAGCGCTGTCCAACAGGGAATACGAATTCGTGCACCGGCGGTTTCGGCGGGTCTTCTATCGGCGGCTGCTGTGGTGGGCGGCGACGGGCCGGACGGGGATGGCCATGCGCGATTACCGACGCATGCGCGAACGCGGCTTACGGCCGATGCCGTGGGATTTCGTGGACGCCGTCGCGGTGTGGCCCGCCTATCTGTTCGCCAAACGCTTCAGTCGTCCCCATGCGGCGCGTCCTTGGCCGAAAGACGCAGTGACGTCGACCGACTAGCCGCGCGGCGCCAGCAGATCGAGGTCGCGAATGGCGCCCTCGAGCCGCGCCTCCATGTCGGCGACACGCGCGCGGACAAGGGCGCTGTAGCGGTCGCGTTCTTTGAGCAGGGTCTCGATCTGGCCGGTGAGCCTGTCGAAATCGACCTGTTCGATGGGCTGGACGAATTCCCCGAGGCCCGCCTCCGCCAGGAGTGAATCGTTCTTCGGCGCATAACTCAGCGAAATCAGCGGCCGGCCAGCCTTCAACGCAGCGATCTGCACGTGATAGCGCGACGCTACGACCACATCGGTTTCGGCGGCCGCCGCCATGGCGTCCTGGAACGAGTTCAATTCCGCGTCGCCGGGCTTCATGAGTGTGTGGCCTACGCGCCCTTCGATGGCGCGCACGGCCTTCAGGTCAACGGGCGTCTGCCCGATCAGGATGCGCGCCCTGTAGCCTTTCGCCTCGATCCACTGGATGAGGCGCACGTGAACGGCGACATATGCATCGAAGGCGGCATCGCTGTCGCGCCAGCCGCGATAGTTCATCACGCCGACCCCCACCGTCAAAGGTGCGCCGGCGGGGCGCCGGGCCTCGGGTGAAGGCAGCAGGAATGCGAGATCCGGGAGCACCGTGCTCCTGCTCTCATCCATGCCGATGCTTTGCATGAACGCGCGGGAATCTGCATCTCGGTAGGATCGATGCTGGGCCAGCCGGGCCGACGCCTTCATCAGCAGGCGACTGATCGGGTTGACGATAGGTCCCGCGCCAACGCTAAGGAAAACCAGGCGCACCCCGCTGAGGCGGGCGGCCAACGACCAGCGCAGCAGCCGGCTCGGCCAGCCAAATGGGCTGTCGCGGTAGTCGTCAAAAACGCCAGTGCCGGCGACCAGCATCACGTCGACGCGCTTCAGGATCCGGAACGCATAGAGCCAGTTCCAAATCGTGCGCGGCACGCGCAGAAGCGCAATATCCACAAGGCGCAGGAGACCGGAAGGCGCTCCCCCGGTCGCGTACGTCGGCAAACCGAACTTGTCAGCAGCAGCCTGCGGGGCGCTGCAAATCGAACAGAGCACGATGTGCGGATACTCAGCCCGGAGATAGTCCGCCGTGGCCTCGAGAGAGGCGTCGTTGCCGAAATTGCCGATGCCGAAGCCGCCGAACAGGGCCACCCGGACGGCGCCGACGTCAGGCGGTTTGCCGCGCTGGCCTGAGCCGATTTCGAGTTCGGCTGCGGACATCGGCAAGCTTCCTCTTGTCACAATTTGTCGGAGCGGCTGAGGCGACCGCCGCCGGCTCTCGAAGACCAGGCAAGAGCGGCGCCGGATCGATCGGCGTAAACCATGGTAGCGGCGCCCTTCTTGCGCTCAGAGAGCCGGATTGACAATGATCGCGCGACGCCAGAAGCACCCCACTCCGCGGCATGGAGATTGGGCGTGGCGCTGAAGAAAACTGCGCTCGGCGCGGCGACTCTTTCCATCGCGCGCGTCTTGCAGATGGCGTCGAGCTTCATCGCTGTGCCGTTTCTGGCCAGGATTCTGACGCCGACGGACTTCGGCCTCGTTGCGCTGGCGCTCTCGGTCGTGACGTTCTTTACCTATATCGGCGACGCCGGTTTCGGTCGTTCCTTGGTGCGCACGAGCGCCGCCGACGCGGAATCCTGGTCAAGCGCGCACTGGGCAGTCATCTCGCTCACCGTTTGCCTTGCGCTGGCGATTGTTGTGTTGGCTTGGCCCGCTTCGATCTTCTTCCGCGAGCCAAGGCTAATGCCGATTCTCGCGGTGTTCGCGCTCGCGCCAATCATGATCGGACTGACGGAAATTCCGGCCTCGTCCCTCCTGCAGCAGGAAAAATTCCAGTGGCTCGCGGCCTCCGAGTTCATCTCGGCGATCGCCGGAGTCGGCGTGGCGATTTCGCTTGCAGTCGCCGGCGCAGGCGCGTGGGCGTTGGTTTGGCAACAGCTCACCCAACGCATCGTCAAGGGCCTGGTGATCAATTTCGCCGCCCGATTCCGTCCGCGTTTGGTTCTGAGACCGAGCCTCCTCGGCGAACATCTGCGCTTCGCCGTCGATACCGTCGGCTGGTCGATCATGACCTTCGTCGGCCGGCAGGCAGACACGCTGATCGTCGGCAAGTTCCTGGGGGCAGCGACACTCGGCCTTTACAACGTCGCCATTCGCGTCATGCAGCTGCCGGTAAGCATTTTCGGGGGATCGCTCAACAGCGTGCTCTACCCTCGGATGGCCCGCTTGCATGGCGACCCCGCCGCGCTTCGGCAAATGGTGCTGACCGTTTCACTGGCGCAGGCGGCCTTCGTCTTTCCTCCCATCGCGGCGATCGCCGCAGCCGGCAAGGCGTTCTTCCTGGTGCTGCTGTCGGATCGCTGGCACGGGGTCGGAGACATTTTCACGCTGCTTGCCGTCGCCGGAGCCGTGCAGACCGTCGTCGGCTTGAACGGCTCCCTGCTGCAGGCGATCGGCCAGACCGGCGCACGGCTGCGCCTCACAGTCGAATTTGCGATTTTCTGGTCGGTTTCAGCACTGATCCTGGCGCAATTCAACATCGAGGCGGTTGCCCTGGGCTCATCCGTCGTGACGCTTCTCTACTTGCCGCGACTCTTGCATCTCTACCTCGGCCCAATCCAATGTTCGTCGCTCGACTATGCACGCCAGCTTGCGGGCCCGACGCTGGTTGCTGTCGCGCTTTTTGTCGGACACCGAATACTGATTGCAAATTACCAGATCAACGCGTGGCCGCAAATCGGCTTGGCGGTCCTCGAGACCGTGCTGGGCTGGGGTCTGCTGCTTGTCTTTGGGCGACACACTATCTCCGCGCAGATGAAGACGATGCGCGAAATCTTCGCGGGTTAGCTCCGCGTCGCGAGGGCTCCGCGAATGACGTTCCAATAACGAGCGGTGGCAGCGGCTGCCGCGAAGTCGTAGGCGCGCGATCTTGCTCGTTCAGCGTAGGTTTCACGGAGAGGGTCGTCGCGCATGGCGTGCAGCGCTTCCGCCATCGCCTCGAGGTCTCCCATGGGTGTCAGGACGCCATGCTTGGCGAACGCAAGGCCGGCAATCGACTCGCGCGGCGCTTCGGCAAGGATCTCCGACGGCCCCGAGGGGCAATTGGTCGCGATCACCGGCGCACCGGCGGCCATGGCTTCGACAAGAGCGTTTGGAAATCCCTCGACGTTCGAGCTTAGGACAAAGGCGCGCGCGCGGCGCATGAGAGCATAGGGATTAGTCACGAAGCCAGGCAAGACAACGCGATCGGCGATCCCACACGCTTGGGCGGTTCGCTGAAGACTGGCGCGCTCGGCGCCTTCGCCGGCGATAACAAGTTTGCCGTCCATGCCAGACGTCGCGAAAGCACGTATCAGCAACGCAAAGTTCTTGGGTTCAATCAGCCTGCCGACCGCCAGGACGAACGGCGCGCCAACGTCGATCTCCGGCTGCTCCCCGCCCCGAGCGTCGATCGATTCAATATCGACGGGATTTGGAATGGTCTCGATGCGGCCGGCGGGCACCCCAAAATGGTCGCGCAGGGATTCTGCGACGCCTTCGGAAACCGCGATAATGCGGGAGGCAAACGGATACGTCATTCGAACCGTGGCCTTCGAAATGAGGCCGCCCAATGTCTTCGGAAAGTGCGCTGCGGTATTGGCGCGTTCGCTGATGACGCTGGGGCCGCGTGCATTAAGCACGCTGACGACGTTGGCGCGCGTCAGAAAGCTGACGGTGACGTCCGGTTTCAACTCGCGAATCAGCCGGCGCGCGGCCAGCAGACTCCCGAGGTTCGATTTGGCGCAGTCAAGCTGACGGACATCGAGCCATTCGGGCGGAGTGTTGGCGCGCTCCTCGTTGTCCAGCAGCGCCAACGTCATGTCGAACTCGTCGCACAGCGACTCGGAATGGCGCAGAAGCGTGCACATCACCCGTTCAGCGCCCCCGCCGGCGAGCGAGTTAATCAAGAAGAGGACGCGCGGCTTGGCTGCTTCATGCGCCAGCGCCTCAGCCCCGGATCGCGCGTGCCGCCGGCTTGCCTTGGTGACAGTAGATTGCATCGGGACTGGGTTCTGAGGCGCGCTCGATTATGCCGCGATCATGAACAAGGGGCGCCGTCGCCGCAAGTGTTTGCGTGATGCCGATGGCAACGTCGCGACTCCGCGCAGTATTTGTGCGCACGGACCTTGCAGAGCGGCTGAACTTCTGAAGATTGACGTGTCATGAAACGGGGGCCCCTTACGTCGTGCGCTTACCGGCGCGCACTGATCGTCGCGAGGCCGTTTAACCATTCCGCGTCGCCGGGGACCCGTCATGGGTGAAATCGGCCTCGGCGTCCCCTCCCTGCCGACGTACCTCCTGATTCCCGTCACGATCTTGACCGGCGTCTTGATGCTCTTCGCGATGGTGCGGATACGCAATCGTCCCGCTGCATTCGTGATGGGCGCAGCATGGTTGCGCTACATCATGTCGGCGTTTCACGAAGTGACGTACCGGCCGCTAGTAGCGGGCATGTCGAGCAACGCGCTCGGTTCGATCGGCATGGTCGGTCTGGGTTTGCTGACGATCAATTGGCGCCACCTCGCATTCAAGCTGCTGCTGCCGATCTACGCGATGATCATCGTCGCCGGCATCAGCACGATCGCCAACGGCCCTCAGGCCATTTCGGGCTTCATCACGGTGGCGACCAAATTCGGCTACCTCATCGTCGTCACGCTTTCGGTATTCGAGAGCCTGCGCCGCGCGCGCCGCGGCGACTTCATGACAGCCTTCCTGTGGGTGTTCGTGGCGCCGCTCATCTTTCAGCTGTTCTCAATTGTCCTGCACATCGCCAAGCACACAGAATCCGACCAATGCCCAACATGCTCGGACTCGCTCAGCTATATCGGCGGCTACCACCACGAGGCGGCGTTTTCGGTCGTGCTCGCAACTGCGCTATTGGCGGCGTGCTTCGCCGAACGCCTCAACAAATACATTCGAAATGGCATTGTGCTTGTCTGCCTCGTCGGCATTTTTTTCGCGAACTACCGCACGACGATCATCGCCATCACTCCATTCTTGGCGGCCTATTTCGGCTTTTCATCGTTGAGCCGTTTTCCGCGGCGCGATCGCCCGTTCGTATCCAGTGCGATCATCCTGTTCGGATGCATCGCCTTCGGCCTCGCCACCATCGTCCTCGGCGACCGCTTCCAAGATCTGGGCGTTGTCGCAACGGGCCACACCAATCTGCTCAAGCCTCCGGAGGAGTTCAGCGTCGACGAAACCCGGGTGCTATCAGGCCGCGCACACATTTGGAGTCAGTATATTTATGCCTGGATTCGCGGCAGTACGATCAATCACCTGTTCGGGTTCGGGCCCGAGTCTTGGCAGAATGTGTTTCGCCTTTACGCGCACAACACGCTCGTAAACAATCTCTATGAATACGGCTTCCCGGGCGTCGTCGGCGCGCTCTGGCTTTGGTTTTCCATGCTCGTGGCGGCGCTTCGCGTGCGACATCCTCAGCGCGGCATGCTCGTCGGCGCACATGTGAGCTTCATCGTACTCAACATGTCGACGATGCCGATGTGGATGATAGAGGGCAATCTGCTTTACGGCCTGATCTGCGGCTACACACTCTATCTGTTGTCGCTTCAACGGCGTACGCCGGCGCGCAAGGAACAGTCAGGCTCGCGCAGCCATCCAGCTCTGGAATTGGAGCAGCGCCCAGGCGCGTGAATCTTCAGTCGTGCCGCCGCGGCGGTAGCGCTCCCAGAATTTGCGCACGGGCTTGACATCCAGGACGCCGTGCTTGGCGAGATGGCTTGGCGAGAGCAGGTCCTCGGCCCATTCGCGGAGCGGACCCAGCAACCAGGCTTCC
>JAFEDV010000499.1 GCA_018241475.1 Pseudomonadota bacterium
ATACCGGCGTCATCGACCTCGTCATCGGGGCGGGCGAAGAACAGGACGTCAAGGAAGCGCTGATCGCCTATTGGGCGCTGCGGTGCGCCGGCGGCGCACTCACGAAGGAGGCGATCGACTCCGCCGCCGCGGCCTTCTTGCGTGAACGCTTCAACCTGGACATCGATTTCGAGGTCAGCGACGCACTCGCCAAGCTCGAGCGCCTGGAACTGATCGCCCGCGACAGCGAACGCATCACGGCGCTGCCGCCCGCGGAGGCCCTCGCCAAGCTCGACGCACGCTGGGACGGTCTGTTCAAGTTCGCCTCGGCCTGACCGATAAGCAGCGGCGCCGCTCGGCTATGCCTGGACGCCCGCATACACCGCGCGCACGTGCCCGTCGGTGTAGCCCATGATGCGCCGCCGGCCGTTCGGCCAAGCGATGAAATCGATTACCATACGCTGACTATCGCGCGGGCCGCCGAACAGGGCCTCCGGCTCGGTGCGCACCCAGACCAGCGGGGCGGTCGCATCGGCCCTCGCACCCTCCTGCTCGATCGCCTTGACGATGGCGGCGCGCGTCTCGCGGGGCGGATACTGGAGAAAGACAGAATGATACACGATCGTCGCCGCGTCTTTGGCGCGCGCGGCGAGCTTGTCGCCGATCCATGCAGCCGCATCCGCGCGCTCCACACGCGCGCCGCTCTCAATCGCCAGCGCCACCGCGCCATCGAACCGCGCGAGGCGATCTGCCTGATCCGGCCAGATGTATGACTTGAGCCGCAGCAGTTGGCTCGGATCGCGGATGTCGAGCGGATTGAGATCACACGCGGCGCGGTCGCGCACGGCGATACGCGTCTGTATTGCAGGCGGCGGGCCGTTCCAGTCGGTGTCGATGATAACCGGACTTGCATCGCCCCATGACCAGGTCGCTGTACGGTACGCAAAGCGATCCCAATGGAGATTGAGCCCCGCGCTCGCGCCGATCTCGAGGGTATCGATGGGCCCATCCCATGATTTCGCAAATTCCAGGAAACACGCGAGCAGCGCGATCGAGCGCCGTGTCTCGTTCGTCTGCGGTGCGGACCCCAGAAATTCCGTCACCCATGCGTGCTCACGCGCCAGAAAGGCGCGCGCCGCCGGCCAGACTTGGTCCATACTCCAGGCTGCGCTCGCGCCGGGATATGTCGCCGCCAGCGCCGCATCGCGCCCCATCAGCACTGCGGCATGCAGAGCTCCGCACAGACGCAGCGCCACGACGTCGGCGCGCGCGCTACCCGGCCAAGCGCCGACAAGTCCGGCGACTGGCCCGCCTGCTTCGAGGTCATCGGCCATGCGCGCGATCAGTTCGCCCGTGAAGGGCGAACCGAACATGGTGCAATACGTCGCCTGCTCTCGGAAATGTTCGAGAACTTTTTCCGCACTCACTGCAACGCCTCACGCACGCTCAACACAAAGCGCGATGCCCTCACCGCCGCCAATGCAGAGCGAAGCCACGCCGCGCTTGGCGTCGCGCGCCTCCATGGCGGCGAGCAGCGTCACCAGCACACGCGCGCCGGAGGCGCCGATCGGGTGCCCAAGCGCACAGGCCCCGCCATTGACGTTGAGATTGTCAAACGGAATGCCAAGCTCCTTCATGGCGATCAGCGGCACCACGGCAAACGCTTCGTTGATCTCCCAGAGATCGACATCGCCCACTTTCCAGCCGGCGCGGTCGAGCGCCTTCTTGATCGCCGGCACCGGCGCCGAGGTGAATTTCGAAGGGTGCTGCGCATGCGACGATTGCGCGACAATGCGGGCGATCGGTTTTCGCGCCTTGCTCGCCGTCGTCAGCACCAACGCCGCGGCGCCGTCGGAAATCGCCGAAGCGTTGGCGGCGGTGACCGTGCCCCCATCCGTGAATGCGGGCTTTAGGCCAGGAATCTTCTCGGGCTTCGCTTTGCGGGGCAGCTCGTCGGTGTCGATGTCGCCGAACTTTGATTCTAACTTGATGATCTCGCGCTTGAAGCGGCCCTCTTTCGTTGCGGCCTGCGCGCGCGTCAGCGTTTCGAGCGCGTAGGCGTCCTGCGTCTGGCGCGTGAGCTGATAATCCTTCGCAGCCTGGTCCGCGTAGACACCCATGGCCAACCCTTCATAGGCGTCTTCGAGACCGTCATAGGCCATGTGATCGAAGATACGGTCGTGGCCGAATTTTCGGCCGCCGCGATAGTTGGGCATCAGGTACGGCGCGCGCGACATGCTTTCCATGCCGCCGGCGATCACGGTTTCGGCTTCGCCCGCGAGCAGCGCTTGCCGCGCCGTCGCGATAGCCTGCAGACCGGAGCCGCACATCTTGTTGAGCGTCACCGCTTGCGTCGATTCATCGAGGCCCGCGCGCAACGCCGCTTGCCGCGCCGGCGCCTGGCCGAGGCCAGCGGACAAGACATTGCCCATGATGATCTGGTCGGCGCCGCCGGTCCCGGCTTCCTGCATCGCTGCCTTCACGGCCGCGGCGCCAAGCTCCGGCGCGGTAAAGCTCGATAGTTCGCCCAACAGACCGCCCATCGGCGTGCGCGCCATGCCGACAATAACGACGTCTTCGCTCATTGTAACTTCCCTTCAGAATTTCCAGCCGGACGTAGCACCAACAAAGTTGAAGCGCCATGCGCGTAGAGCTTGCCGCGAGCGTCCGTGAGCCTGCCTTCGGCGGTAACGATGGTGCGTCCTCGGGCGACGGCAACGCCTTCGGCGCGGAGCTCATCGGTGTCTTGCTGGATGGCTCGGACGAAGTTCACTTTGGTATCCACAGATGTGTAGCCTACGCCCGCGGGACGCGTTGTATGCGCCGCCCAGCCCGTGCAGATGTCGATCAGCGTCAATGCCCATCCGCCATGCACAATGCCCAACGGATTGAGCACCCGGTCGGAAGGTTTGCCCACAAACACGGCACGCCCGTCACCAACCTCTGCCAAGGACAAACCACAGTGCGATGGCAATTGAAGGCGGCGGAAACTTGTCGGCAAAAGCGCGCATGGCCTCGAGGCCGGGAAAGACCAGAAAGATCGCGCGCCCTTTGCTGCGCCTCGCTCATTCAGCGCTCTGTCGCGGCAATCCAGCCGCCGCCGAGGACACGGGTGGAGCCGGGATCATAAAACACCGCCGCTTGACCCGGCGCCACGCCCTCTTCGGGCGTATCGAGCACCAACGACCAGCCCGCGCCAATGCAAAGCCGTGCCGGTACAGGCGGGCGCGTCGAGCGGACGCGCACGAGCACTGCGCGGCCGTCGAGCGCATCCTCGCCGGCCACGCATTCGCCGATCCAGTTGACGTCCCTGAGTGCAATGCGCGAAACGCCAAGCGCTTCACGGGGGCCGACGATGACGCGCTTACTGGCGGCATCGAGCTTCACAACAAACAGCGGTTCGCCCGTTGCAACGCCAATGCCGCGGCGTTGGCCGACGGTGAAATTGATGACGCCTTCGTGGCGGCCGAGCACGCGGCCGTCCACATGCACGATCTCGCCGGATTCGATGGCGCCCGGCCGAAGCTTTTCGACCACGCTTTGATACTTGCCGCTGGGGACAAAGCAGATGTCCTGGCTGTCCGGCTTTTCCGCCACGCGCAGCCCGAGCTCAAGGGCAAGCGCCCGCGTTTCGCTCTTCGGCTTGTCGCCGAGTGGAAAGCGCAAGAAGTCCAGCTGACCGCGCGTGGTCGCGAACAGGAAATAGCTTTGGTCCCGATTGGCGTCCGCGGCGCGATGCAGTTCGGCCCCGTCTGCGCCTTCGACTCGCCGCACGTAATGACCGGTCGCCAGGCAGTCGGCGCCAAGGTCTTCCGCCACGCGCTTCAAATCCTTGAACTTCACCGTTTGATTGCAGCGCACGCACGGGATCGGAGTCGCGCCCGCGAGATAGGTGTCGGCGAAGTCTTCCATCACCGCGTGGCGGAAACGGCTTTCATAGTCGAGCACGTAGTGCGGAAAGCCCACGCTATCGGCGACGCGGCGCGCATCGTGGATGTCTTGGCCCGCGCAGCACGCGCCGGGCTTGTTGACGGCCGCGCCATGATCGTAGAGCTGCAGCGTGACGCCAACGACATCGTAACCGTCGCGCGCCAACATCGCCGCTACCACCGAGGAATCGACGCCGCCCGACATCGCCGCGACCACGCGTGTTTCGCGGGGCGGCTTGGCGAAACCCAACGAGTTCATCGGAGCGCCGGCGTCTTGCCGGCTTGCATCCCTGCCGGCTGGAAACCGGCGGTCCAAAACAGACATCTCTAACCTTCCCTCCGGGGTCAAGGCCCGGAGCGACGGCTCAGAGATAGTTGAGCAGCGTGAGCTTTGAAAGGTCCGCGAACACTTTCGCGGAGGCCTGATACTGGGTCATCAGCAGATTGAGCTGCACCGAGAGCTTAGCAGGGTCGGCGTCCCGCAGGTCGCCGATCTCCTTGGTCATCAGGTCAGATTGCGCCTGCAATTGCGTGCTTTGAGTGGTGAGTTGCGCCTGGATCTGACCGGCGCGGCCGGATTGCGTGTCGAAGCTCGACGCCTGCGCATCGAGCTGCGCTGCGATGGCGTTCAAGGTGTCCTGATCGGCTTGGCTGATCGGCTGGCCAATTGCGCCGCCTGCTCCATTGATCATCAGCTGCAGGCGCTTCATCGCGTCGAAGAGCCCCTGCGACATCTCCGAAGCCTTCTGCGCCAGCACGATCGGCGCGCCTGCTCCCAAATCTATGGTCTGCTCGCGCTGGGCCTCGTTGAAAATCTGACTCATGGGCGATGCGCTGACGAGCTGCTGCAGCGAATCGACTTGCACGGGCGGAGCGCCCTGGCGCTCGCCCGCAAACAGAGGCTGGCCGTTCCAAGTCTGATTGAGAGCGCTGACGATGGAATTGAAATCGAGTTGGAGATCGGTGGAAATCCCGCGCCCATCGTTGGCGCTGATCGCCGTGCGGATGGATTGGGCGAGCGAACGTGAGCTGTCGGCGACCTGTTGGAGCGCGGCGCCTTGCACATCGAAGCGCGATTGCAGCTGCGCAATAAGCGAACTCTTCGCATCGGCGGCGGCCTTCAGGCTTTGCGTGCTCAGAAGCGCGCCGGCCTGGCCGCCAAAGCCCTTCAAATCCGACGCACGCGCGCCCGAACCGAGCTGATTCTGAATTTCGGACAATTGCTGACCCATGCGCGCCAAGTCGAGCTGGATTTGCGTTGTCGAACCGACGCCGGCAACCATGACTCACTCTCCCTAAACCGGTGTCTCGATGCCGAGATTGATCAGAATGTCGAGCATATGCGCGGCGGCTTGGATGACCCGCGCAGATGCGGAATAGGCGTTTTGATAGGTCGTCATCTTAACGAGTTCATCGTCCATGCTGACGCTTTCGACCTGCGAGCGGCGATCGTTGGCGGCAGTCGCGATGGCTTGCGCGCCGTCGGCGCTCCGTTGCGAATCCGAAGCCAGGCGCCCGGCTTCGCCGCCAAGACGTGCGGCGTACGTGCCAAGCGTCGTCGATTGCGCCGTCAGCGCGCCGGCCGCGTCGAACGATCGGATCGAATCCCGAGCCGCCACCAGCGCGGCCGCGCCGTGATTGTCGCCGCCTTCGACCACTTGCGTGCCGAGAGCCGCCGTGAGGTCGGGCTGGCCGACCGCCAACCGCAGCGGATTGGCGATGATCTGGGAATTGACATTGACCGTGAGCGAGCGTCCGGCCGTGGCTGCTTCCGACAAGCCGTTAAGCGCCGAAAACGAGACGCCAGTGCCGCCGCGCTGCGTCGTGTCGCTGGTCAGGGTCGCCTGAAACTTGGGGTTGGGCGCAAAGCTGATCTGACCGGTCGCGGCGTCGCGCGAGAAGACGCCATAATCGCCGAGCCCCGTGCCGCTGGCGTTGAGCGCGTTGAGCAAATCGTCCCATGTGGCCGTGGGCGAAGCCAAAGCGCCGGATATCGAAATCGAGCGATTGGCGATGAAGCGGCCGTCGGTGTCGCGAACTTGATAATCGATCTCCCCGCCGGAATTGAACCCGAGCAGGTCCGCGCCCTTGATGCCGTTCTGGAAAAACATGGGCGTCGTGCTCGACACCAAGTCGTTCAATCCGAAGAAATGAGAGAAGCCTCTGCCGGCGCGGTCGCTCGGCGCGGTTGGGTCCTGCTGGATGACGAGTCCGCCGCCATTGCCGACATTGAGCGACATCACGCCGTTGGCGAAGTTCGCACTACCCGGCGGCGTCTCCGCGGTGAGCGCCGAGTTCAATGCGCTTGCAAGATCACCAATCGCGCCGCCCGAAAAGCTGTAGCTCGTCGAGCTCAGGTCCGAGGTGATGACGCCGGCGTCGAAGTCGACGTGCAGCCGATCCTTGAGCACGCCATTGGCGTCGACAACGCCGATCACCGCCTTGCCCGTGAAGTTGAGCGAATCGGTGGCGAGCAACCCGGTCTGGCGCCCAACCATGTTGCCGATCGCGGGCGACGATGCGTTTTCGTTGTGCACTTGATTCAGCGCATCGCCCAATGCGCCTGCGAAACCGCCAAGCGCCCGGGCCAGACTCGGCAGATCCTGATCGCGGACCTGCAACAGGCCCTTGATCGACCCACCGCCAAGCATCGGTTCAAGGCTCGTGCCTGAGCCAAGCTGCGGATTGAGCTGGATCATGCCGTGCGAGGCGAAATTGCCGTCGCTCGGGGTATAGCTGATGGTGGCGGCTTGCGTGCCGACAAGCAGCGCGCCGCCGCCTGTACGGATGGAAACGCCGCCACCGTCGGTCGGCGTCGCGACGACATCCATCAGCGACGAAAGCTGATTGATCAGCTGCGACTGCGCGTTTTCCGCGGAGGTGCTGTCGGCGCCGTTGCTTTTGGTCAACCGGATCTGGGTGTTGAAATCGGCGATCCGATTCATGAGATCTTGGGCCTCCTTGACCTGATCGGCGATGCGTTGGTCGGCCTCTGAAACGAGATTCTGAACCGATTGGCCGACGCGCTGCACCTCGCTGTACGTCGCTTGCAGAGCGCTGACCGTGCTGCCGCGCTGAAGCGCCGAAGACGGATCAGCGCCAAGTTGCACTGCCGAGGACCAGAACTGGTTGAGAAGACCGAACATCGAGGTGGGATCGGAGGGGTCGCCGAAATTCGCCTGCGCGCGATTGAGGATGTCGGCCCGCGCCGCCGATGAACCCTGCGCCGCCTGCGCGATGTAACTCGCGGCGGCAAGAAAGCGATTCGCGGCACGGGTGACGCCGGAGATATCGACGCCGCCGCCGTCGCCGAGATCGGTGTGCGGCGTAAGGACGACTTGCGTCCGCGCCCAGCCCGGCGTGTTGGCGTTGGCGACGTTCTGCGACGCAGCCCCGATATTGGCTTGCGCGGCGCGCAAGCCGGAGAGACCCGAAAGTAGGACGGAGGTCAGCGAGGTCACGCGCGCGCGCCCGGCATAAGGCGCCTGGCGCCCGGCCAAACTTGCCGGGCATGGACGCGCGCGATCGGGCGCAGCAAAGCGTAGCTAGACGCTTGATCCAAAACGCTTTCTCCTCCGGGACGCTGGCCTGCGGCAAGAGCCGGCCGGCACCCGTTAACCACGCCATACGCAAGTGCCGCGCCATTAGCGGGCGCAGCCGGCAAGAACTGCCGGGCTTGGCGGCGCCATTTGCCTGCCAGTCTCGCGCGATCCCAACATGTGACTTTGATTTTATTGATATTTTTATGGTTACCAGCATGGCCCGGCGCTTGCTCGACCCCCAGGCCGGTCGCGCGCTGCGCGTGAAGCGGCTTGGGGGACTTATGGGTATCGCGGCCGCCGCCGTGGCAGACCTTGCGGGATCGCCGCCGCCAAGAGCGGCGTCGGACGCTGGCGGCGAGGATTCCCAATCGCTCCGCTTCCAGGATCATGTCGACGCCAACGATCAGGCCCAGCGCACCGAGCGCGACGACGACCCGCGTGCGAGGCTCAACGCTCGCCCGCAGCAGTCGCAAACTCAGGCGCACGCCAACCCGCACCACGACGCCAAGCAAGCTGAGGAGCCCGGCGACACGCACGAGCAGCAAGCGGACGCCGGCGCCGAACCGACGCAGCCTCCGCTTCTCCTGCAGCTGATTGCAAGTACTCCCACGCACGCGGGCACACCTGCCGCGACGACGAAAGCTCAATCCGCGACGGCCTCACAGCAGCAGAGCGCGACGGCTGCGCGGGCGCCGCAAGCAGAGCCGCAGGCCGCGAGCGCGGGGCCTGTCGCGAGCGATGTCGCCGCGCCGACACCGGCAAAAACCTCCCCCAAGACAGATGCGAGCGCCGGCCCCGCGCCGGCCAAGACCGAAAAGGATGCTGCGGCGAACACCGAGGCTGCAACGCCGCCGCCCGCAGCTGCGACGCCAGCCGCCGTCCCGCAAGTGGAAGTCGCGCCTGCGGCGACGCTCGCGGCCGCAATCGTAATCGAGCCAGCCGCCGCGACGACGAGCCCCGATACCAAGTCCGACGCGATCGAGGGCGTGCAAGCGGCGCCAACGCGACCCTCGCAGCAACCTCGGCAAGCGCAGTCGCCTCCGCCACGCGGGAACGCGCCGGAGCCATCGCCGCAAACCAATGCGGCAGCGGACGCGAAGCCACGCGAGACCGCGAAGACACAGCCGCAAGCGAATGCCTTGAAACCGCTCGCCACCGATCTTGCAGCGCCCGCGCCAGCACCCAAGGCCCAGACCGCCGCGCCGCAGACGCTGCCGCCAGCCGCGACGCATCCACAGCTCGCGGCGCCGCAGGCGCAGGCTGAAGCGTCAGGCGCTGCGGATGCGCGCTCCCAGGCCGCGCCGGTCGCGGCGCAAGTCGGCGGCGAGATCATCCGCCGCTTTAACGGACATGACACAACTTTCCAGTTGCGGCTCGATCCGCCGGACCTCGGTCGCGTCGACGTGCGGCTCGACGTGTCGCGCGATCATCGCGTCACTGCGGTGATCTCCGCCGAAAACCCCCAAGCACTTAGCGATCTGGCGCGCGGGGCGCGCGATCTGCAGCAAGCGCTGCAATCGGCGGGACTCGATCTGAGCGAGGATGGCTTGCGTTTCGATCTCTCATCGAACGGACAAGGCAACGCGTTTGCTCAGGCCCAGTCGCAGCAGGCGCACTCGAACGTCCGCTTCGCAAACACGGAGCAGGCGCAAGCGGCAATCACACCCGGAATCGCGGCGTCACGGCCGCTCAGTATCGACAGTTGGCGCGGCTCGCGCGTGGACCTGCTGGCGTAGGAGTTTCAAAGAATGACCGTCTCAGGCGTCACCAACAATCCAACGGTCGCCAATCCGACTGCCACGGATGCGGCCTCCGCCCAGCAGACGCTCGCCGGGAATTTCAGCACATTCCTGACATTGCTGACGTCGCAGCTGAAGAACCAGGACCCGTTGTCGCCGATGGATTCCACGCAATTCACCCAGCAGTTGGTGCAGTTCAGCGGGGTCGAGCAGCAGATCAAGACGAACCAGAACCTCGAAGGCCTCGCCGCGCAGTACCAAGCGGCCTCCGCCGGCGCCGCCCTCTCCTATCTCGGCAAAGCGGCTCTCATCCAAAGCGACACCGTCCGGCTGGCCAACGGCCAGGCGAACTGGACATATTCGCTCCCTTCTACTGCGAGCTCGGTCAGCTTGGAGGTGCGCGATGCCTCCAACAGGACGGTGCTCCAGGCCAACGGCGTCTCGAGCGCCGGCGCCCACGCCTTTGCTTGGGACGGCAAGGATTCGAACGGCAGCATCATGCCCGCGGGCAACTACCACCTGGTCGTGACCGCACAGGATGCGAACGGCAACGCCATCACGCCGACCATCACCACACAGGAGATCATTCGCGGCGTCGACTTCTCACAGACAACGCCGCAAATTATCACCGACTCGGGCTCGCATGCGATCAACACGATCCGTGCGGTCATTGACGGCGGCTGACAGACAGAGCGTCGGCCGAACGCCGGCGCCTCACGCGCAGAAGCGCTCTCATCAGGGGACAAACGACGTCTGCGTTCGCGCGCAGACCACGATGGAGCAGGCTCATGTCGATTTATACCGCTTTGCGCGCGGGCGTCTCTGGCCTCACCGCCAATTCAAGCGCGCTCGCCGTGATTTCGGACAACATCGCCAACGTCAACACCGTCGGCTACAAGCGCAACGGCGTGGACTTCACCGCGCTTGTGAACGCGCAGAACTCTAACACCACTTACAACGCCGGCGGCGTTCTGCCATTGACGCGCCAGCAAATCTCCCTGCAAGGCTCGCTCGAACAATCGCGCTCGCCGACGGACTTGGCCATTTCCGGCGACGGCTTCTTCATCGTCTCGAGCAACAACCAGCAGCTCACCAATGGCGGCAGCGTGCTGTTCACGCGCGCAGGTTCGTTCACCGTCGATCACAACGGCTTCATGGTGAATGCGCAGGGCTTGTTCCTGCAAGGCTGGCCGGTCGCAGCTGACGGCAGCGTGACCTCTTCGCCGACGAGCCTCTCGGCGATCGAGCCCGTCAACATCTCCGGCGTCGGCGGCCTTGCCGAAGCGACTCGGAATGTCAGCATCAACGCCAACCTGCAGTCCGGTGAAGCGTCCTATGCCAACGCCCAAGGTCCATACTCGGCAGGCTCCATGGCGACGGGCGCCATCACGCCTGACTTTGAAAGCTCGCTGGAGGTCTATGACAGCCTCGGCGAAGCGCGCACGATCGCAATCGGCTTTCTGAAAACCGCCCCGAACACCTGGCAGGTCGAAGCTTACGCCCGCCCGGCAACCAACGTTACAAACGGCGCCGTCACGGGCGGCTTGCTCGCAAGCGGCACCGTCACCTTCAACACGGACGGCACCGTCGCCAACACCACTGGCACCATCGCGTCACCCTTCAACGTGAATTGGGCGGCGTCCACGGGCGCAGCAGTGCAGCCAATCACGCTCAATCTCGCCAATGGCATGACCCAGTTCGCCAATGCATATGGCGTCACCAGCGTCACCGCCGACGGCGTGCCGCCGGGCGATCTTGTTGGCCTCACGCTCGAAGGCGACGGCATGCTGACCGCGCAATTTTCGAACGGCCGCTCGCGCGCGCTTTACCAGATTCCTCTGGCGACATTCCTGAACCCAAACGGTCTCAAGGCCGACCAAGGGGGCGCGTTTCGCGTCACGCTCGATTCCGGCCTCTACAACATCAATGCTTCGAACGCCGGCGGCGCCGGCAAGATCGTTTCGGGCGCACTCGAAGGCTCCAACGTCGACCTTGCCTCGGAGTTCACGAACCTGATCACCACCCAGCGCGCCTACTCCGCTGCCTCGCGCATCATTACAACGGCGGACCAGATGTTGGAGGAACTTCTCCAGATCAAGCGATAGAAAATCGATATGAGGTAAGAAATGAGTAAGACGCGCTGTGTTCTAATTCGATACACGCGTCTGTTCGAAAATACGATTCGCCTTAGTCGTTTCTTTAGCACCACAAGTTATGTTGGCGCTTAAGAACAGGAGTAAGGCGCTATGCAGAAGCAACGCCGCTATGATGGGGTGGTGATGGGTCCCGACGGGAATCCCCTCACTCTGGACGATCTGCCGCCGGCGGGCACGACCCGTTGGGTGATCCGCCGCAAGGCGGAAGTCGTCGCCGCGGTTCGCGGCGGACTGCTCTCACTCGAAGACGCTTGCGCGCGCTACGGGCTCTCCGAGGAAGAGTTCGAAGGCTGGCGTAAGTCGATCGAAAAGCACGGCCTTCCGGGCCTGCGCACCACGCGCATCCAGCATTATCGTCTGGCCGACGCCTAAGCGTCCGCCGCGCCCCCGGGCTGCCAATAGAGGCCCTCGCCGTCTGCCGGCGAGGGCTTTTGCCTGTTCACGTC
>JAFEDV010000049.1 GCA_018241475.1 Pseudomonadota bacterium
CGTCTGCTGAAATTGTCGTCGCTGACGATATAGAGGCGCGTGACGCCATTGGGCATGCGCACGGCTGACACGCCCTCGAAATTGTCGACGGGGTGCGGCGGCCCAAGTTGCGCCAACTGCTCGACACGCATCGGCGCGTCGCTCGGATGCACTTCGCTTGCGGGAATGCGCACGATGCGAGCTCGCGCGCCGATCACCGGCGCATAGAAGCGCTCCATCGCCACGAGATCGCCGTTGGGCATGCGATCGAGGCTGGTCAGTGAAAATCCGTCCGAGAGCGGAAAATGCGCGGCAATCGGCACGGGCGTTTGCGCGTTGAGCGGCGCAAGCCAGATCGGCGTCGTCGGCTGGTCGCCGCCTTCGGCACCGACAACGAGCGTGCCATCCGCAAGCGCCGCCAGTGCTTCCAAGCCCTGGTTCAGCGGCAGGCGCTCCACGCCTGCAAGCGGAGGTCCGGGCGCTGCCGCGCCGAACGGCCCGTCGCGATTGAGATCGTAGATGCGGATGGTTTGCGTCTGCTCGAAACTCACCGCGATGCGCCCGTCGGGCAGTTGCGTGATGTCTTCGGAATCCGCCTCCTGCTTGTTCGCGAAGGGCTGGCCCCGTTCGTCGCGCATCATGGCGGTGCGCACGTTTGCGACGCCCGTAAGCGCCCCGTCAGCCCCGAGCACCAGATCGCCCTCGAACCACTCTCCGTTATCGCTCTGTGAAAGGAAGCGATCGCCGTCGAGCACCTCGATGTCGGAAAGGCCGCCGAACGCATGGTCGCGGGAATGCAATTCGAGGCCCCCGCGGTACACAAGTCGACCGACGATCGCCTCGCCGAAGGATACCGGTGCGGCTTCTATGTCGATCGCCCGCCATTGCTCGGGGATCGGTGCGTCCGCCGCCGAAGGCGCGCAGGCCGTCACCAGCGTCAACGCCGCGATCAAGAAGCCGCATCTCATGCGGCTGCCGCCGCGGGCGCGCGTTGGCGGCTGCGCCGCGGCGTCTGCGCGTCCACCGCACCCGGCTCGTCGAACAATTCGGCGAGCTTTTCGATCATGGCGCCGCCCAGTTGCTCGGCGTCGGTGATGGTGACGGCGCGCTTGTAGTAGCGCGTGACGTCGTGGCCGATGCCGATAGCGATGAGCTCCACCGGCGAGCGCGTTTCGATCCAGTGGATCACGCCGCGCAGGTGACGCTCGAGATAATTGCCCGGATTGGCGGAAAGCGTCGAATCGTCCACCGGCGCGCCGTCGGAGATCACCATCAGAATGCGCCTCTGCTCGGCGCGCCCGAGCAGTCGGTCGTGCGCCCACATCAACGCTTCGCCGTCGATATTCTCCTTCAGCAAGCCTTCGCGCATCATCAGTCCAAGGTTGCGCCGCGCCCGCCGCCACGGCGCATCCGCGGATTTGTAGGTAACGTGGCGCAGGTCGTTGAGGCGGCCCGGTTGCGGCGGGCGGCCAGCCGCGAGCCAATCCTCCTTGGCCTTGCCGCCCTTCCACGCGCGCGTGGTGAAGCCGAGGATTTCCACCTTCACGCCGCACCGCTCCAATGTGCGCGCGAGAATGTCGGCGCAAAGCGCGGCAACCATGATCGGGCGTCCGCGCATCGAGCCGGAATTGTCCAACAGCAATGTGACAACCGTATCCTTGAACGGCATGTCCTCTTCCTGTTTGAACGAGAGCGCCGACAGCGGATCGACGATCACGCGCGTTAGCCGCGCGGTGTCGAGAACGCCCTCTTCAAGATCGAACGTCCAGGAGCGGTTCTGTTTGGCGAGCAGGCGTCGCTGCAAACGGTGCGCGAGCCGGCCCACGACGCTCTGCAGCGGCTTGAGCTGCTGATCGAGATAAGTTCGTAGCCGCGCCAATTCCTCGGCGTCGCACAATTCCTCCGCACCGATCTCCTCGTCGTGCGCGCGCGTGAAGACCTTGTAGTTGGCGTTCGGGTCTTCCGGCTCGTTGCGCAGCTTTGGCCGGATCGGCCGCTCGCCCGGCTCGTCCTGATCGGCTTCATCCTGGTCTTCGGCGTCGAAATCCGTCTCAACCGTGACGGAGCGGTCGGATTCGACATCCTCGTCGCTCTCGATCATTTCGAGATCGGATGGCAGTTCCTGTTCCTGCTCTTCGCCTTCGCCACTGTCGGACTGCTGCGGGGGCGGGTTCTCGGCGCTCGCCTCGGGGCTTGCGTCGTCCTGTTGCGCTGTCAGCTCTTCGCCCAGTCCAAGCTCGGTGATGACGTCGCGCGTAAGCATCGCGAACGCACGCTGATCGCCGGCCACAGCGCCTAGCTTATCGAGCGTTGGACCCGCTTCCCGCTCGATATCGGCGCGCCAGAGATCGACCAGCGCTTTCGCATTAGCCGGCGGCGATTGGCCGGTAAGCCGCTCGCGCACAATGAGCGCGAGCGCCTCCGACAGCGGCGCAGCCGAACGGTCGCGGATGCGCGATGCGCCCTTGCGCTCCAGTGCGTCGGTGAGCGCCGCGGTCAGATTCTTGGCGACGCCCTTCATCGCGTTGGCGCCGAGCGATTGCACGCGCGCCTCTTCCACCGCATCGAACACCGCGCGCGCGTCTGCGCCCTGCGGACGCAGCTTTGCATGCTGTGCATCGTCGTGATGGGCAAGACGCAGGGCAAGGCCATCGGCCTGGCCGCGAATGCGTTCCGCCTCCGGGTCGCTGATCACCCGCGGCGGCGGCGGCAACACGATCTTGCCGCCGCTGAGCTTAGGGCCTTCAGCGCCGAACGCGACCTCAAGCTCCTCCTCGGCGCCGGCCAAGGCGCGCGTCGTCTGCGCCAGCGAGCGCTTGAAGATTTCGACCGGCGTCTCCTTGACCATGAGGTGAAGATAGCTGCGCACTCGCCGCGTCGGCTACAGGGATAAGGAAAGCTATGGTGGGCCGATGGTCGCGGTGCCTCCACGGCTAGGGCACCTGTGCCAGGACGAGCAGTCCGCTTTCGCCCGCCAGCACGCGGCCGACGTAGCGGCTCGTCGTGAAGCCGCGCTCGCGCGCAAGCTCAAGCACCTGCTTAGCACCCTCCTCGGCGACCGCGATGAGCAGACCGCCGCTCGTCTGCGGGTCGGTGAGGAGATCGCGCCGCCAATCAGCGAGTTGCCCAGAGATTCGCACGCGATCGCCATAGCTTGCCCAATTGCGCGCCGAAGC
>JAFEDV010000004.1 GCA_018241475.1 Pseudomonadota bacterium
ACGGAGGGGTGGGCGCTGCAATTCGCAAGCATCGGCGCCGCCCCTCTGTCACCTGCTTTCGCAGGCTCCCGCTATCGGGGAGCACGAGCTTTGACGAATTACCGACTAGGCCGCGGCGCTTTCCGACAGCTTCTTCTTCAGTTCGCGGCGGATCTTGGCGGCGCGGTCGGAGAGCTTTTCTTCGCTCGCCTTCAGGAGGAACGCATCGAGGCCGCCCGTATGGTCGACGCTACGCAGCGCCGCCGCCGTCACCCGCATCTTGTAGGAGCGGCCGAGCGCATCGCTGGTCAGCGTCACGTTGACGAGATTGGGCTCGAACGAGCGCTTGGTCTTGATATTGGAGTGGCTGACCTTGTGGCCGATCTGACGGTTGGTGCCAGTCAGTTCGCAGCGGCGGGACATCTTGATGCGCCTTCGAAAAAGTCCGGAAAAACGAAGCGCGGACGCTTACGCGAAAGGGTACCGGGGGTCAAGAACAGCGCGCCCAAGAATGAACGCAAAGATTGGTTTGGTAGGTCTAGCGATGCTCTGCGTAGTCTAGTGTGTTACTTAAGTATTAACCACAAGACTTAGCGGTGAACGGGAAAGGAACGAATCAAGGTCAGTGATTCGTCGACGATTCGTTCTTATTCTTTTCTACCCACCGCTTCTCCCAATTGTGCCCGTCAGCCATGTATAGGCGCGGTTCCGCATATGGCCGTGCTTTGTCCGGCGACCACAAGATGTTGAATCTCGCGGGCCGAAACGGCTATCCCCAGCCCATCGCGTGTGCGAGCCCAGCGGCCGTGACGGCACCGCCAATGCTCAGCGCGCCGAGCGCGGTATGCGTGATGAGTTTCCGAATTCGGCCGGGAACGAGCCGTCGTTTTTTCTTTTGTTTCCCGCGCTTTGGGCGGCGAACGTTCACAACGTCACCGCCGACGTCGCCTTCGACATCAAGCCGGTCGATCTCCAACCGAGTCTCCGGGTCGATATGCAGGATGTCGCGGACATAGCGTCCGCGCGCCCGCAGCAGGCGGATGTACACACCTGCTTTTGGTTTAGCCGTCTTGGCCATTTGCACCGCTCTCCGCATCGGTGCAGCGTCCGTTCGCGCTCTCCGCGCGAAATGCTGGTCGAAGGGTGAAGACCTTCGCCGGCGAAGTGGACCCAGACGAGCACCGTCTGGGTCCACGCTCTCATAGTCCGCGTTCGAGTCCATGGACTCGAACCGAAACATCCACACTTTATACACTACTTTCTTCAGGTTTAACTTGCTTAATGCTTTGTTAAACCAAAGCAGTCGCGATTCGGATTCTTGTTTCGCTGAATGAATATTGTCATGATTCTTTGCCCGGAATGTGCATGCTGCGCACGGCTTGTATCGGCTTTGAATCATTCCAAGGTCAAACGCTCCACCCACGGGAGAAGCGGAGAGAGAAGTTAATGCACGACATGAAATCCATCAGTGATCTCGCTAACTACGTCAACGCGTTCGGCCTAGCTCCAGGCCAAAGCATCACTGTTTCGGTGATCTTCTACGACACGCTGAAGTTCGACAACGCGAACTATCAGATGCCGTATCAAGAACTTGATGCGAGACTGGGGCCGGGATTTGAAACGAGCACTGATGTCACGCCGGGCTCGCATCGCGTTGTCATCACCCGACGCGCGGCAGCTTAGTCGCAAAGCTACTTCCGCTCTTCTTCATCGAAGAGTTCCGATTGCGTCATTTGGTTTTGCAGAACATTGTCCACTGACAGGACGGTATAGTGTTCCGCGATAAGTTCGTTGTCGTGCCCGTAAAGATGTTCGACCTCCACCATACATTGGAGTGCATCGCCGGGGCGAACATCAATCTCCCGGTTCTGAAAACGGCGAAGCCATTCGGAATCCTGTATCTTGGCCTGAATAGTGCGGCGCCCAAGGCGAACATCCCATTGGCTGTTACCTAGATAGTCAGGCTTCTTTACCGCCAGAATCATTGGAGACGGCGGCGATCTCATAACCTGTTTGACGGCCAGCGCCTCTATCTCATCAACGTTCCAGCGCACTGACAGGTTGATTTCCAGTTGGCGCTCACCCGCGATGTACTTAGCGCGGTCATCAATCGAGAGCGCGTCCTTGACGCTCTGAAAATCTTTTAGCGCGTCAAGCAGCGCGCGCGGGCTTGGCGGAGCATAGTCGGGCAGATGACGAACATCCGTTGCCGCGGCAATTTGTTGGATTTCTCGTGAGAGTTTTGGAAGCTCTCGGGGTGCACTGCCATCGTCCAGGAACCGAAGCGCCGCATATTTTGCGTCAACGAGATATTTTCCAACAAGACGCTTCCAATCCATTTTCTTGAGAGCGTCGTCGTCCGCCGCAACAAGTTGATTGCGCAGCCACGTCTTGAGTGAGCCGGCCTCAATATCCTCTAGGATCAGTACGGTTTCGATCCTGGAATCGATTGATTTTAGGAGTTCCCGATCAAAGCGCTCGCATGCTCTGATAAACTCGCTGGTCGCGGTGAAGACCCGCGAAGGAGACCCTGTGCCGCGCTTAAAATCGATATAAAAGGCAAAGTCCGCCATAGGCGTCTCTGGCGGATCCTCGGAAAGGGTGAGGCGGATATCGCTCATCAACTAAATTCTAACATGGCCCTATGGAATGTGACTGGTCTAGGTTCACCGCAGCGAAGCATGATAGTGGTGCCGAATGCCTAAATCAGACGACACCGAAGGACGGCGTTTCGACAAACTCTTGCACGCTATGGCGACAAAGCTTCCTTTGCCCGTGGCGCCGCAAAAGAGAGGACCAAAGCCTCGAACATCAAGTGCGGCGCATGACGGAAGTTGTGACGATACTCAACCTCCGACAAATAATTCTGAAAGTACTTCGTCGAAACGTGGACGTGCGTCCCGCGCACCTCGCGCTGGACGTTCGCCCAGAAAGCCTCGATAGTATTCGTGTGAATCCCGCCCGGGCGAACGTATTGTTTGCGGCGG
>JAFEDV010000500.1 GCA_018241475.1 Pseudomonadota bacterium
ACACCACCTCGATCGCCGGGTGATTGAAAAGCCTCTCCTGCAAAATTTTCTCGGCCTTGAAGCTGTCGCGACGGTGGATGACAGTCACGCTGCGGGCGAGGTGCGCGAGATAGAGCGCCTCCTCAACGGCGCTGTTGCCGCCGCCGACCACCGCGACATCCTTGCCGCGAAAGAAGAAGCCATCGCAGGTCGCGCAGGCCGAAACGCCGAAACCGCCGAACTTCTGTTCGGCGGGCAGGCCCAGCCACTTTGCCTGCGCCCCCGTGGCGATGATGACGCTATCGGCCAGATAGACCTGACCGCTGTCGCCGGTCAGGCGGAACGGACGCTTGTCCAGCTCTGCTTTGACAATGATATCGTCGACCAGTTCTGTGCCGACGTGCTTTGCCTGCGCGCGCATCTGTTCCATCAGCCATGGGCCCTGGATGACATCTGCGAAGCCCGGATAGTTTTCGACGTCGGTGGTGATGGTGAGTTGTCCGCCCGGCTGCAGGCCGGCGATCAGCATCGGCTTACGCATGGCGCGCGCCGCGTAGATCGCGGCGGTGTAGCCGGCCGGGCCGGAGCCGATGATGACGATTGGCGCGTGACGGGCGACGGGTTCGGACATGAACAGCCTTTTGCAGAGGATTCGCGCTCCGGCCTATATGGTTGCAGTATGGACAGGACGCGAGCGCTTCACGCGTCTGTGGGGATAATGTCTTCTAAAGGTCCGCAATAACAATCTGCTAAGCCTCATTGCCGGGGTCGCGGGCGGGGCTAATCTGGTGCGGCGACAGGGTTGGCTCGGATGGACGGACGCACCATTCTCGTGGTGGAGGACGACGCGCTGATCGCCATGGAACTGGCGGAGCGGCTGGTCGAACTCGGCTACGTCGCGCTCGAGCCCGCGCCAACATTGGATGCGGCGGAAGCGCTAATCGCGCGGCAGCGCCCGGATGCGGCGTTGCTCGATGCCAATCTTGGCGGCGTCTCCAGCTTGCCGCTGGGCGCCAGGCTCGCCGCGATTGGCGTGCCTGTGGCGCTTTGCACCGGCTACGACACGATACGGAATCTGCCGCCGGAACTGGCAACGGCGCCGATCCTGACCAAACCCATCAGCGACGACAGCCTTTGCGCTGCACTGCGGGCGATGCTGCCCTAGCGGCGCGCACGCGCAGCGTAGGCTGTCAGCACCGCGCCGGCCACACGATCGGTTTCCAGCAGCGGGGGATAGTTCCAGCTTTCGAGCCGGCCGGTGAAGGGTCGCGCGCACCCGCGGCGGACCAGACTCTGGTGAAAGCGATCGAGCTTGCCGCCGGCGCCTTCCACGGAGAGCACATGCACCGGTTTTCCGGTCGCGGCTGCTTCCGTCGCCATGTTCACGCTGTCGGCGGTGACGAAGACGTGGTCGGCCGCGCCGAGCATGGCGAAATAGGGATTGGCGCCCTCACCCTCGTAGAAGATCGCGCAATGCGGCGCGAGGTGTGTGCGGAATTGCAAGCGGGCAGCCTCGCTGGTGCGGCGCGAAAGAGTCGCCATCAGAGTCCCGCCGGTTTGTCGCTGCACGTCGGCGAGCGATTCCGAGATTTCGCGAGCGCGGTTCGCGGAAATGTCCTGGCGTTTCGACTTGCCCCCCACGAGCACCGCGAAACGCGGCGGGGCCAATTCATCCAATTGGCGCGGAAACTCGAGCACCGCCTGGTCGAGCTTTTCGGGCGTCACCCGATGGCAGGCGCCGACGATCGGCAAGACGTTCTGGCCCTCAAGACCATCGTGGATTGGCGGCACCACAACGTCGAACTCTCGGGAATTTACCCGTGGGTCCTGCAACTGCACCACGAACGCGCGCCCGCGCGACCAGCGGCGAACGCCCATCGACAGCGCAATCGAGGCGCGCCCACAGCCGATCCAGATATCGGGCCATGGCGCGTCGATGGGGTCGGAGTCGGTAGTCAGGGTGGTCCGCGAGGCGGGCACAAAGCCGGCCGGCAGCCACGACCAGGGCGTCCGCACGCGCACGCGCTTCGTCGTCAACCGGATCGGCGTTTTGCGGGCAAGCGCCTCGGCCAAGCCAACAGCTTGCGCTTCGATGCCGGCGCGCCCGTCGGTCACCGTCCACACGTTGAGCGGTTCGGCAGGTTGGAAACCGACGCTACGCATCAGCCCCGCGCCCCAACTCGCTCAGAGGTATTTCACCTTGGTGATCTCGTAGGATTTCGGCCCGCCCGGCGCCATCACTTCGATGACGTCGCCTTCCTCCTTGCCGATCAGCGCTCGCGCGATCGGGGAGGTGACGGAGATTTTGCCCGCCCTCACGTCGGACTCGTCCTCGCCGACGATCTTGTACTTGGCCTTTTCGCCGGTGTCCTCGTCGACCAGGTTCACGGTGGCGCCGAATTTCACCTGCTTGCCCGACAGCTTGGAAACGTCGATCACCTGGGCGCGCGCGATCCGGTCCTCGATCTCCGCCACCCGGGTTTCGATGAAGGCTTGGCGCTCTTTAGCCGCATGGTATTCGGCGTTCTCGGAGAGGTCCCCGTGGCCGCGCGCCTCCGTGATGGCCGCGATAATCGTCGGCCGTTCTTGCGTCTTGAGACGCTTCAGTTCTGCGTCGAGGGCTTGGTAACCCTCGGCGGTCATTGGAATTTTATCCATGGCGTGTGGTGTTTTGATCCGTCAGAAAGGGGAAAAGTGTGCTCTGGCCGGCACGCCGTCAAGCATAAGCCTGAAGCGGCCGAACGCCTAGGGGCGCCCCGGACTTCAAGCGACGAATGGCCTGGACCGCCGCCCGAGCACCGGAAACCGTGGTGTAGTAAGGGATATTCTGAGTGAGCGCGGTGCGGCGAATGGAATAGCTGTCCCGGTAGGACTGGGCCCCCTCGGTCGTATTGAAGACAAGCTGGATGTCGCCGTTCTTCATCGCGTCGACCACGTGCGGGCGTCCCTCCGCCACCTTGTTCACGCGCTGCACGGCGACGCCGTGTTCCTTCAGATGGGTCGCTGTTCCGCCGGTCGCCACGATGGTGAACCCGAGCGCAATGAGGTCGCGCGCCACCGGGATCAGCGCATCCTTGTCCGCATTCTTCACCGAGATGAAGACGCAGCCCTTGCCGGGCAGATTTATGCCGGAGGCGATTTGGCTCTTCGCAAATGCGACTTCGAAATTGGTGTCGAGGCCCATGACCTCGCCCGTTGAGCGCATCTCGGGGCCGAGCGCCGGATCGACGCCGGGGAAGCGCGCGAATGGAAATACCGCCTCCTTCACCGCCACGTGCGCTCGCTTGGGGCGATCGAGCTTGAGTTCGGTGAGCTTCACCCCCGCCATCACCTTGGCCGCCGATGCGGCGATCGGCCGACCGATCGCCTTGGCCACGAAGGGCGCGGTGCGCGAAGCGCGCGGATTGGCTTCAAGGATGTAAATCTCGCCATCCTTCACAGCGAACTGGATGTTGATCAGACCGCGCACATCGAGCGCCAGCGCCAACCTGCGCGTCTGGGCTTCTATCTCGGCCACGATGTCCGCCGGCAGCGAATAGGGCGGCAGCGCGCAGGCGCTATCGCCCGAGTGCACGCCGGCTTCCTCGATATGCTCCATGACGCCGGCGACGAACACGTCCTCGCCGTCGCAAATGGCGTCGACGTCGACTTCGATGGCGTCACGCAGATAGCGGTCGACCAGCAACGGGCGCCTCTCGGAGACCGCGAGTTCGGAGGGGCCGCCGAGCGCACGCATAAGCTGCGACACGTAGTCGTCGAGTTCTTCTTCCGTATGCACGATGCGCATGGCGAGTCCGCCGAGCACGTAGGAGGGGCGCAACATGACCGGATAGCCGATCTTGCCCGCTGCGTTGCGCGCGGCGTCGAGCGAAGCGGCAATGGTGTTCTCCGGCTGCTTCAGACCGATCTTGCGCAAGAGCGCCTGGAAGCGGTCGCGGTCTTCGGCGAGATCGATGGCGTCGACGCTGGTGCCGAGGATGGGCGCGCCTTCGTCGGCGAGCGGCTGCGCCAGCTTCAGCGGCGTCTGCCCGCCGAACTGGACGATGAGGCCAAGCACATCGCCGGCGGACTTTTCGGTTTCGAGAATTTCGAGCACGTCTTCGGTGGTCAAAGGCTCGAAATAGAGGCGATCCGAAGTGTCGTAATCGGTCGACACCGTCTCGGGATTGCAATTGACCATGATCGACTCGACGCCGATCTCCTCGCACGCAAAGGCGGCGTGGCAGCAGCAATAGTCGAACTCGATGCCTTGGCCGATGCGGTTCGGGCCGCCGCCGAGGATGATGATCTTGTTGGCGTCGCTCGGATCGGATTCACAATCGGCTTGCGTCTGACCGTACGCGGGCAACTCGTACGTGGAATACATGTACGGCGTAGTAGCGCGGAATTCGGCGGCGCAACTGTCGATACGCTTGAATTGTGGACGCACGCCAAGCTTTCGCCGAGCCGCGCGCACATCGCACTCGCGCATGCCGGTGAGCTTGGCGAGGCGGGCGTCCGAGAAGCCCTGCGCTTTCAGCGCGCGGAAGCCGACGGCGTCCTTCGGCAAGCCCTCACCGCGCACCCGCGTCTCGGTTTCGACAATTTCCGCGACTTGGCGGACGAACCACGGATCGTAGTGCGCGGCCGCGCAAATCTCTTCGACCGTCAGCCCGCGGCGCAGCGCTTCCGCGCACACCAGCAGACGATCCGCTTTTGGCGTAACCAGGCGCGCCCGCACGGCGGCGCGCCCCTGATCCTCGTCGGCGCCGCCCTCGATGGCGATTTCATCGAGACCAACGAGGCCGGTATCGAGCGAGCGCAGCGCCTTTTGCAGCGATTCCTGGAACGTGCGCCCGATCGCCATGGCTTCGCCGACGCTCTTCATCGAGGTGGTGAGCGTGGTGTCCGAACCCGGGAAGCGCTCGAACGCGAAACGCGGGATTTTGGTGACGACGTAATCGATGGTCGGCTCGAACGCCGCCGGCATGGCGCCGCCGGTGATGTCGTTGGCGATTTCGTCGAGGGTATAGCCAATGGCGCATTTCGCGGCGACCTTGGCGATGGGAAAGCCAGTGGCCTTCGAAGCCAGCGCCGAACTCCGCGACACGCGTGGGTTCATCTCGATCACCACCATGCGCCCGTTCTGCGGATTGACCGCGAACTGCACATTGGAGCCGCCGGTCTCGACGCCGATCTCGCGCAACACCGCGATGCTCGCATTGCGCATGATCTGGTATTCGCGGTCGGTCAGCGTCAGCGCCGGCGCTACGGTGATCGAGTCGCCAGTGTGCACGCCCATCGGATCGACGTTCTCGATCGAGCAGATGATGATGCAATTGTCCGCGCGATCGCGAACCACCTCCATCTCGTACTCTTTCCAGCCGATGATGCTTTCTTCGACCAGCACTTCGCCGATCGGGGAAGCGGCCAGCCCGCGTTCGATGATCTCTTTGAACTCTTCGAGATTGTAGGCGACGCCGCCGCCGAGGCCGCCAAGCGTCAGCGACGGGCGGATGATCGAGGGCAGCTGCACGTACTCAAGCGCGGCCAGCGCATCATCCATGGTGTTGCACAAGCGCGAGCGCGGGCTTTCGAGCCCGATCTTGTCCATCGCGTCGCGGAATTTCTGGCGGTGCTCGGCTTTCTCGATGACATCGGCCTTGGCGCCGATCATCTCGACTTTGTATTTCTTTAGCACGCCAGTGCGGTCCAGCGTCAGCGCGCAATTCAGCGCCGTTTGCCCGCCCATGGTCGGCAGGATCGCGTCGGGCTTCTCCAGAGCGATGATCTTTTCGACCATCTCTGGCGTGATCGGCTCGATATAGGTCGCGTCGGCCAAGCCCGGGTCGGTCATGATCGTGGCCGGGTTCGAGTTCACGAGGATGACGCGGTAGCCCTCGGCCTTCAGCGCCTTCACCGCCTGCACGCCGGAATAATCGAACTCGCACGCTTGGCCGATAATGATGGGGCCGGCGCCGATGATCAGGATCGATTTGATGTCAGTCCGTTTCGGCATGCGTCTCCGGCCCGCGTTTCTAGCGGCAGAATCGATCCAATTGACGGATCGCGTCTCTCTACCCAACCAATCCTTTCAGCGCAACGCGCCGTTCCGCTATCGCATGCGAATTACGCGGCCATCGCGCAGTTCAAGCGCAAATCGTGCCGCGGCCCGCTCAAGCGGGCCCTTGAAGCGATACTCGCGTCCGCCAGTCGGCCTTTCGATGATTTCCAGGAGGGGA
>JAFEDV010000501.1 GCA_018241475.1 Pseudomonadota bacterium
TCGCGATGAGAGCTTCCTGCCGCACGGGCGCGACACCGAGGGCGATCCATCGCGCCAGCCGGTGTTGCTGACCACCGCCGCCGGCAACGCCAATAGCGCGCAGGCGCTGTTTGTAATCGACGGCGCCGATCCAGGCGATTTCGCGGCGTTCGAACGGGCGTGTCTCATCTTCGATGGCCGGGACGAAAACGCCCTGAATTTGGCGCGGATGCGCTGGAAAGAGGCCAAGGAAAGCGGCATCGTGGCGTCGTATTGGCGCGAGAGCGCGGCCGGCAAATGGGAGAAGCAGCCATGATTCGTTCGGCGCTGGGCGTGGCCGCGTTGCTGCTGCTGCTCGGAGGGTGCGAAACGCCTGGTCCGACCTATCGCGATCTCGACCAGATGGGCCGCGACTACCAGCGGCAGAGCGAGGCCAGCGCCACACCGCAAAACGCCGAGCAGGCAACCGCGGCCGACACTTGCCACGCCAGCCGTTTCCGCGCGCTGATCGGCACGCCGGCTTCGGCGATCGACCGCTCGACCTTGCCGCCGCACACGCGGATCATTTCGCCTGGGATGATGGTCACCCAGGATTTTTCGCCCGAGCGGCTCAACATTCGTGTGGCGCCCGGCGGCAAGGTCAGCGCGGTGCAGTGTTTCTGAAGCTCTTCTGACGCACTTGGCGGGCTGGGTCGCTGCGGCTAAAGACCGGGCTCCCATTTCGCCCGGAGCGCATTCTTCATGGCCGTCGAACGCACGCTTTCCATCATCAAGCCGGACGCGACGCGCCGCAACAAGACGGGCGCCATCAACGCGGTGATCGAAGATGCGGGCCTGCGTATAATCGCGCAGAAGCGCATCGTCTTGTCGGATGGCCAAGCCGAAGGCTTCTACGCCATCCACAAGGAACGTCCGTTCTTCCGCGACCTCGTCACCTTCATGACGTCGGGCCCGGTGGTCGTGCAAGTGCTCGAAGGCGAGAACGCGGTCGCGAAGTATCGCGACGTGATGGGCGCCACCAACCCGGCTAATGCGGCGCCCGGGACGATCCGCAAACTGTTCGCCGAATCGATCGAAGCCAATTCCGTGCATGGCTCGGATTCGCTCGAGAACGCGCAGCGTGAAATTACCTTCTTCTTCGCGGACCAGGAAATCGTCGGCTAGCCGATGGCAGTAGGCAGTAGGCAGTAGGCAGTTGGCAGTTGGCAGTTGGCAGTTGGCAGTTGGCTAAAGTCCTTCGGCCAACTTTCGAATTAATCCACGCAGGACTTTACCTACGGCTTCGGTCTGCGAGAGTTGAGCGTCGACATCCTCTGTAAGGCCGACGCGCTGAGCGATGAGCAGATGCGTCTCAACCTCCTTGAGTGACCCTTGGGCTATACGCAAGAACTGTACGTATGAGCCAAGATTGTCTCGGCCATAACCCTCCGCGATGTTAGCTGCAACAGACGTCGCAGCGCGCCGCACCTGCGATGTAAGACCGTACAATTCCTCTCGCGGCCATGTCTTGGTAAGCTGATAGATGTCGACGGCGAGGTCCATCGCTTTCTGCCAAGCCACAAGATCGCGATACGATTCGTCACTCCCACTGCCAACTGCCTACTGCCTACTGCCTCATTTATTTCCGCGCGATGATTTCGATCACCAGCGGCGTCACCATCAAAGTTCCGGGCTTTTGCGACACACGTGCGAACTCGTCGCGCATATCTTGAGCGAGCTGGGGCGTGATGCGGTTGAGTTCGAGCAGCCGATCGATGTGAATGTCGAAGAAGCCGATCGGCCAGCGCCAGATGTTGTCGTCCTTGGAGACAATGTCGACGTAGGGGCGAAAGCTTTCGAGCTTGAGGCCCATTTCAGTGAGCCACGCCGGCAGCACGCGCCCGACATCAGGCTCGCCGCCCGAGCCGCGCCAGTTATCGGTCACCTCCTGCACGAAGCGTTCGAAGTTCGGCGCTTCGGGCGCCAGCTTCCAGGTCTGGTAATCGATATATTCGTGGAAGACGAGCGCGCCTCCCGTGCGTACGGCGTCGACCAGCTTCTTCAACGCATCTTTCGGTTTCGGCAGGAACGCGAAGATCCAGCGCGCCCACGCCGCGTCGGCGCCGCGCACGGGAATTGCATCGGCGACGACATCGACCTCGTGCGGCTTCACTTGCACGAAGCCGCGCGCACGCGCCTGCGCTTCGAGCGTGTCGAGGAAGCGGCGCGAGCGTTCGAGCGCGTGCACTTCGCCGGTGGGGCCGACGATCTCGGCGAGATCCATGGTGGCGAAGCCCGGCCCGGCGCCGAAATCGATGACCTTGCAGCCGTCGCCGATGCGTGCGCGCGACCAGGCATCAAGCGCACGCGGTCGCCAGACGCGATGCTGGAAGCCGAGCCGATAGATTTCGTCGTCGTGTGTGCCGAGGACATAATCGCGTTCGGCCATGAGCACTCCTGTGGCGTCGATATAGGGCCGGCTTGCGCGGCCGTCTCGCCATTTGCGGACGCAACGCCGCTTCATAACGTTTGTGGGTCGGGTTTGTGGCCGGGAAAGGTGCGGACAAGCGTCTTCGCCGGCATTTCCGCGACTGGAAATGCAAGATGGGAGACGGGGCGCGCAAAGAGGCGCCGAAGTGGTTGGGTTCTGCGTTGCGCGTCGCCGCGCACCGCCGCGCTTCTTCGCGCGCCCCGGGCGATCGTTGCTTGCGCCGGCGCCGTCGCGGGAGGTGTTTCACTCCTGGAGGCGGCGCGGCCGGCGGCGTGCAATGGACTTGCCTCGTCCCATGGACCCCAGCGGTTATTGACCCCGCTGGCTTTCACGCTCGATCGCGGCCCTCACGTTCAACAAGGCTCGGCATGCTTCGAGAACCTCCCGTGTGAGGGATAAGCCGGAGCGTAAGCGCGATTCGATCAGGTCGGATTGCGGCGCGGCGTTCAACCTAATTTGGAGCGCACGCCGTTCGGCCGGCTTTTTGATTGTGCAGGCAAAACAGCGGTCCAATGGCCCACGTTCCGAAGAAAGATCAACCGGATTGCGCGTCGCCAATCCACTGTTTCGAACAACGGAGCGCCGCCGGGGGGCGAACGGAATCCTTGCGTCGGCCGGCATTCGGCCTACGCTCCCGCCTCAGGGTCAATCGGGGAGCGGGCCATGACGGCGACAACCACCGATGCCGCGCCGCGGGCAGCGGCTGCAGCGCACACGCGTTTCTATCTCTGGATGGCCGTGGCCATGGCGGCCACAGCGTTCCTCGGCTTTGCGCCGACCTTCTGGGTGCCGCTGGCGCAAGGCGTGCCCGAGCGCATTGCAGTGGTCGCCATTCACGGCGCGCTCTTCTTCGGTTGGACGCTATTTCTCATCTTTCAAGCGCAGCTGATCGTATCCGGCAACACGGCGCGCCATCGCGACACCGGCATGATCGGCATATCGCTGGCGACAGCCATGGTTATTTTTGGCGGCCTCGCTGCGATCAACGCAGCCAAGCGCGCGATCGCTTTAGGCTTTGGCGACGCCGGTGAAAGCTTCATGATCGTGCCTCTAACGGCGCTGTTCTCGTTTGCGGTGCTGGTGACAGCGGCGATCGCCAATCTGCGCCGTTCGGAATGGCACAAGCGGCTCATGCTGTCGGCGACAGCGGTCATTCTCGACGCCGCAATCGCGCGTCCGTTCATCGCCTACATCGTCATGGGCGGTCATTTGCCGCCGTTTCATGGGACGGTGGGGCTGGCTGGGTTCAACGGCCCGCCGCCGCCAGTCGCCGGCGTGTTGCCGCCGGCGCTCATCGGCCTGCTCTTCATCGTTGCGGGCATGGGCTTTGACTGGCGTA
Source organism: Pseudomonadota bacterium (assembly GCA_018241475.1). GTDB lineage: Bacteria > Pseudomonadota > Alphaproteobacteria > Caulobacterales > Aquidulcibacteraceae > Vitreimonas. The sequence continues at coordinate 3,789 of JAFEDV010000501.1, forward strand.
CGCTTGGCAAGGTGCATCCGGCCTATTGGTGGGCGGGTGGTTTTGCGCTGTCCGTGCAGATTCTGAAGATACCCTTCAGCGAAACCGCGCTCTGGCACGCCATCGCGCGCTTCATCATCTCGCTCGCGGGGTAGTCGGGCCGGCGCCCGAACGGAAGCTCACTCGAGCGTCAAGGCTAAACGCCCGTTTCCACCCAGAGCGCCTCGAGGCCCCTGAAGAAGGGCAGACTGCGCCACCTCAGTTCCTCGTTCGCCAGACGCAGCTTCGGAAACCGCGCGAATATTTCGCGGAAGGCCGCCGCCGCTTCGATGCGCGCCAGCGGCGCGCCGATGCAGATGTGCGCGCCGCCGCCGAAGGCCACGTGTGGCGCATGCTTGCGGGTGATGTTGAAGCAATCGGGCTTCTCGAACATCGATGGGTCGCGATTGGCCGCGCGCAGCGATATCATAAGCGTCTGCCGCTGTGTCACCGGGCAGCCTCCAACCTCCATGTCGTGCGAAGCGATACGGGCGGTAATGTCGACCGGGCTTTCGAAGCGAAGCACTTCCTCCACGGCCGCGCCGGCGAGGCTGGGATCGGCCTTGAGCTTTGCCAATTCCTCCGGATGGGTCAGCAGGAGGCGCACGCCGTTGCCGATGAGGTCCGAGGTCGTCAGGTTCCCGCCAACCAGAAGCGCGATCAGGTTGATTGCGATCTCGTCGTCGCTCAACTGCGCGCCTTCGGCCTGCAAGCGCACAAGATCGCTGATGAGATCGTCCCGGGGTTCGGCGCGACGCGCTTGCATGAGCGTGATGAAGTAGTCGTAGACTGCCTCCCGCGCAGCCTCCATACGCTCGGTCTGCGCCGGGGTTCGCAGCGTGGTCAAACCCAAGATCACGCCTTCCGACCAGTCGCGGAACTCGCGGTAACGGGCCTCCTCAACGCCGAGGATGCGCGCGATCGCCAGAATGGGCACGGGAATGGCGACCGCGGCCATCAGATCGAAACGGTCGGGGCGTCCAAGCCGCTCAAACACGTCGGCGATGACGGCCTCGATGCCGGTCTTCATCTGGGCGACCCGCGCATAGAACGCCTTCATCAGCGGCTGGCGCACGCGCGCGTGATGCGGGTCGTCCAGGAAGAGAATGGAGCCGCTCCGGCGTTGGGTTTCCTCGTCAAGACCGGGTTCCAGCAACCGGCGCGAGAACGATCCTTCTTCGCCATTGATTGGATGGCGCCAGAGTGTGCGGTCGTTAGCGACCGCCTTCACATCGGCGTAGCGGGTAAGAAACCACGCCATCATCACGTCATCGCGAAAAACCGGGCACTGCTCCTGCATCGCCTTCAGACGCGGATAGGGATCGGCGCGCGCCTCCGGATCGAAAGCGCTGGTTTGCAGGGCGGTGGTGATCAGCGGTTTGTCGGTCATGCGATCCACTCCACGGTCCGCTGCCGGACCTCGCACCCGTTGAATGCGCCGGCGCGGCGCCAGCTTCCAAACCGACGCCCGGCGTCAGGACATCCGTCGCGCGGCCGGCGCCGCGAGACCGCCATGAACCCGCGCAACGGCAAAATGCTCGGCCTAATTGACTGCCCCCGCAATCGGTAAATGGCAGACCTTGGCGGAGCATTGCAAACGACAGCATTGGGCGACTGCGCCCATCGCGAAACTGGCGATCCGGCGCGGGCCGGTCCAAGGCCGACGGTCGGCCTCATCGCGGGCTCCAACCGACAGCGCCGGGCCGGGAGGGCAGCCCACGAAATGCGTTGAGGGCGAAGCGCTGTATGTGGCACTAAACGCGCCGTGGCGGGCGTTTCTTCTTCCTTGCGAACCACGTTGCTGACGTGCGCGGCGCTCGTCGCCTTTGCCGCCAATTCGCTTCTGTGCCGCTGGGCTCTCGGCCAGCACTACATCGATGCGGCGAGCTTCTCGACCGTGCGCGTGGTCGCCGGCGCAGCGACGCTCACCATCATCCTTATGGCGCGCGGCCGCGGCGCTCTTCCACGTCTTGCGCCCGACTGGCGGATGGCGGCGGCGCTCTGCGCCTATATGCTGGGGTTTTCTTTTGCGTATCTTTCGCTCAGCGCAGGCACGGGTGCGCTCATCCTGTTCGGCTGCGTTCAGCTGACCATGTTCATAGTGTCGCTACGCGGCGGCGAACATTTCTCTTCGATGTCGTGGGGCGGATTGGCGATCGCGTTCGCCGGACTGATCTATCTGGTTTCGCCGGGACTGAGCGCTCCCGATCCGCTCGGTGCGATCTTGATGGGCGCAGCTGGGGTGGCGTGGGGCTTCTATTCTCTGCTTGGACGCGGCGCGAAGGATCCTCTGCAGGCGACAGCGGCGAATTTCGTGTTTTCCGTCCCCGTCGTGCTTGCAGTCAGCATCGCGACGTTTAGCCGAGTGCAGCTGTCGGAGGCTGGCCTGGCGCTTGCGATTGCGTCCGGCGCGGTCGCGTCGGGATGCGGTTACGTGATCTGGTACGCGGCGCTGCGCGGTCTCACTGGCGCGCGCGCGGCGGTGGTGCAACTCGCCGTGCCGGTGATTGCAGCAATTGCCGGCGTGGCGATCCTGCGCGAGCAAATCACCGCGCGCCTGGTGATCGCCTCCGCGGCGACCTTGGGAGGGGTTGCGATCGTGCTGGCGCAGCGCTCCGCCAAGCGCGCCTAGCGCAAGTTTGCGGCAATCGCGCCGATTGCAGCGGACTGGCGCGCGCGTCATCCTCGCGCCATGGTCGAGCAAGCCGCACAAGAAAGATTTGCAGCCCTGGTCAAGCTGCTGCGCGCGCCGGGGCCGGTCAATCCCGATTATGTGGCCCCGGAAGCGGAGGCGTGCGCGCAGGCCGGCGTGACCGAGGCGATGCTGCTGGCGGCGGCCATCGCCGCCGCCGGTTGGGAGCGTGCGCAGGATTGGGACGCAGCGTTGGATTGGCTGGCGGCCGCCGCCGAGGCGGGGTCGTCATCGGCTCGGGCGCAGCTCAGTTTGCTGACGGGCAGGCAGGACGAGAACTGGCGAGCGCTGGCGCGGAGCGCTGATATCGAAGCGTGGCGCAGCGCGCGGACGAGGCGTGTCGCGCGCGAGACGCCATGGATCGCCATGAGCGAAGGGTTTCTCGACGCGCGCCAGTGTGCATGGCTGATAGCGCGGGCGCGCCCGCTGGAGGAGGCGTCGCTGGTCTATGACGCGGTGACGGGCAAGGCCGTGCAGCACGACGTGCGCACCAACACCGCTGCAACATTTCAACTGATCGATATCGATGCGCCCATGCTGCTGCTGCGGGAGCGCGTTGCGAACACCGTCGGCGTTCCGGTCTCGCACCTCGAGAATCTGTCGATCTTCCACTATCTGCCGGGCCAGCGCTTCACCTCGCACGTCGACTATCTGACGCCGAGCCGCGATCGCGCCGACATCGCCGCCAGAGGTCAGCGGGCCTATACGTTTCTGGTCTATCTCAACGACGATTTCGATGCGGGCGGGACGCATTTCATCGATCTTGGACAGACGTTTCGCGGCAAGGCGGGCGAGGCGCTGTTCTGGCGCAACGCGACGGAAACAGGCGAGCCGGACCCGCGCACCACGCATGAGGGGCTCACGCCCACGCGCGGCGAAAAGTGGGTTCTTTCGATCTTCATCCGCGACAAGCCGCAGACCTTCGGCTGAGCGCTCAGGCCGGCGTGAAGGTGAGCGCGACGCCGTCGATGCAATAGCGCAGCCCGGTGGGGCGTGGGCCGTCGGTGAAGCAATGGCCTTGGTGACCCAGACATTGAGCGCAGTGCACTTCGCGGTATTCGCCGAGCGCCATCGGCACCTCGCTGGTGGCGAGATTGGTTTCGATCGAGCGGTAGAAGCTCGGCCAGCCCGTGCCGGAGTCGAATTTCCACTCAGAGCGGAACAGTTCGAGGCCGCAGCCGGCGCACTTGAAGATGCCGGCGCGGTGCTCGTCGAGCAGCGGGCTGGAGAAGGTGCGCTCGGTGCCTTCCTCGCGCAGGATATGGAAGGAAGAGGGCGAGAGGCGTGCGCGCCATTGCTCGGGGGTGAGCCGCCGCCAGGGCGAGGCGGCAAAGCGACGCTCGTCGGCGCCCATGGGGATGCGCGGAGTTTGGCCTTCCGCTGTGCAGGCGAGGGCGGGCACGAGGGCTGCTCCAACGAGCAGGGCGCGGCGGGAGAGGGTCATGGTGCTCTATACGAAGCGCTTGCGCGGTTGGTTTCAAGGGGTTTGGCTACTTCGGGGCGGCGGCCGGGCGCTGTTTTCGCAATAGCCGTGACAGCGCCCAGGCGATCGCGCCCATTCCGACAAACGGCGACATGACAAGCGCCCACGTTCGCCAGGAATCCAGATCGATCCCAACGCCCATTGCATAGCCGCGCGCATACATGCCAGCGAACCAGATGAGGAGGACGAGCGGCGGAACCATCAACAGGAGTCCGCAGACTAGGCGGCAATGGCGAATGCCCGGCGCATGCGGCGCAAGATGCAGCCGCGCGTGCATCGGTCAAGCATGGCTTCTGTGCCCAGCATTCCGCCGCTTCCCGGGCGAGCGGAGCGAGACCCGGGACCCATTTTCGAGCGAGACTGGAACGAGTGCGAGCTTGTGACTCCAATGGATCCCGGCTCGGCGTCGCGCTTTGCGCGACTTGGCCGGGAAGCGTGCTAGTGCGCCTGATCGAGGTTTCAGCATCTGGCACATGCCGGCGAGGCGCCGCCGGTCCGTATTAGGCTGAAACGCGGGCGCCGATGGCGTCGAAGCATTCCTCGATCGAGGAGGCGGGCGTGACAGCCTGCGCAAAGCTGGCGGGCGTGAGCTTCAGGTCTATCGTGTGCTGGATCAGCGCAAAGAACGGCGTCCAGAAATCGTCCTCTGCGAGGAACACGATCGGCTTGCTGTGAAGGTCCAGCCGCCGCCACGATGCGACTTCCACCGCTTCCTCCAGCGTGCCGATGCCGCCGGGGAGCACGACGAAAGCGTCGCTTTCCTGGAACATCACCAGTTTGCGCTCGTGCATGGTGTCGACCATGCGATGGGGAACGTTCGCCAGCGGAATTTCGCGCGCCTCGAGGAAGCGCGGCATCACGCCCAGCACCTGCCCGCCGGCGGCGCGCGCCGCTTCGGCGCAGCGCCCCATGAGGCCGATCGAGCCGCCGCCATAGACCAAACGCAGTCCGCGCCGGGCCACGGCGGCGCCGAAACGGCTGGCGAGATCGTGATAAGCGGGATTGGTGGATTCCGAGGAGCCGCAATACACGCAAACAGATTGGACCGGCGAACGAAGCGGACTGGAATCAGCCATGGCGCGGATCAAACTAAGCCATTACGGCGCATTGCAGGCGAAAATCGTCGTGCCTAAGTGCCAAGCTTCAAGGATTGTTCCAGAATATGGCGCGTGGTGAAGGCAGGAGCGCGGGCGGCCGCGGCGGCGAAGGCCGCACCGTCGGCAAACCCGACGCGGGGCGGGCCGATGCCGCGCCGCCTCTGCTGCGGACAGTTTCGCGGCTTTTGAGCCTGATCGGCGGCTTGAGCGGGCCAGGCTATCGCGTGCGGCTGTGGGCGTCGCTGTTGCTGACCCTGCTCGGCAAGGTGCTGGCGGTGTTTTCGCCGCTGGCGCTTGCCGCCGGCATCAATGACATCGCGCGCGGCCACGCCGAGGGCGCGCTCACGGCTTTCCTGGGGCTTGCCGGGTTCTGGGCGGGCTTGCGCTACGCCTCCACCGCGGCGCCGCAGATCCGCGATGCGATCTTTCAGCCGATCAGCGAAGAAGCGCAGCGCCGCGCCGGCACGCGGGTGTTCACGCACGTGCACAACCTCTCAATCCGATTCCATCACGGCAAACGCACGGGGTCGGTCTATCGCACCATCGAACGCGGCGTCCGGGCCATCGACTTTCTGCTGCGTTTCCTTGCGTTCAATATCGCGCCGACCTTGATGGAACTGGCGCTGGCGGCGGGGGTGCTGGCCTGGAAGTATGGCGGCGTGTTCGCGCTGATCGCGGCGGCGACTGTGGGCGTCTATGCCTGGATGACGTTCGGCGTGACTGAGTGGCGGCTGCGCTATCGGCGTGAGCTGAACGAAGCCGACAGCGAAGCGGCCGGGCGCGCCGTGGACTCGCTGCTGAACTTTGAGACGGTGAAAAGCTTTGCCGCCGAGAGCCGCGAAAGCGAGCGCTACGACCGGGCGCTCGCCTCCTACGCCAAGGCGGCGGTGAAATCGAACACCTCGCTGGTGCTGTTGAACGCCTTGCAGGGGTTGGTGATGAACATGGGCCTGCTGGCGATGGTGATCGCGGCCGGCTTCGTGGTGGCGTCGGGGCGGATGGGGCCGGGCGACATCACCGCCGTCATCCTCATCATGTCGAACCTCTATGCGCCGCTGAACATTCTCGGCTTCGCCTATCGCGAGATCAAACAGACCTCGATCGACATGGAAAAAATGTTCGCGCTGCTCGATGAGAAGCCGGATGTCGCCGATGCGCCGAACGCCGCGGTGCTCCAGCCGGCGCGGGGAGAAGTGGTGTTCGAGAACGTCTCGTTCAGCCACGAAGGCCGCGACCAGGGCCTCGACCGCGTCTCGTTTACGGCGCCGGCGGGCAAGACGACGGCGATCGTCGGGCCGTCGGGCGCAGGCAAGTCGACTGTCCTGAAGCTGCTTTATCGCTTCTACGATCCGGCCGCCGGCCGCGTGCTGGTCGACGGCCAGGATCTGAAGCAAGTCACGCAATTCAGCCTGCGCAGCAGCCTCGGCCTAGTGCCGCAGGACGTCGTGCTGTTCAACGACACCATTCGCTACAACATCGCCTACGGCCGTCCCGAAGCGACGCAGGCGGAGATCGAAGACGCCGCCCGCCACGCCCAGCTGCTGCACTTCATCGAAGCCCTGCCGCAGGGCTGGGAGACGCGGGTCGGCGAACGGGGCCTGAAGCTCTCCGGCGGCGAAAAGCAGCGCGTGGGCATCGCGCGCGTGGTGCTCAAGAACCCGCGCATCCTCATCCTGGATGAAGCAACTTCGTCGCTCGACAGCGCCACCGAGGCGGAGGTGCAGGATGCGCTCGAAGACGCCTCGCGCGGACGCACCACCATCGTGGTCGCGCACCGGCTCTCGACCATCGCCAACGCCGATCAGATCGTGGTGCTGGACCAAGGCCGCGTCGTGGAGCGCGGCGCGCACGCCGCGCTCATCGCTCGCGATGGGCTCTACGCGAGCTTATGGAAGCGCCAGGCCGAAGAGCCGGAGACGGTGGCGGCGGAATAATGCTGGACCGCCGGCTCCTGACCGGGAGCCACTGACAATTTATGGCGGCTACAGCGGCGGCGGCTATTGCGACGGCGATTGCGACGCTCACCGGCAAAAGCGCTAATGGCCGGTCATGCCGCCAGGGCGCGCACGCAGCAGCTTGAAGCGGCGATAGCCAAGCGCCTCGAGCTTGCCGAGGTCGAAATCGATCATGCCGCGCATCTCGCGCGCCTTCAGCGGCTGCGAGCACATGAACATGCCCTCGCCGGTCTTGTTGATCTTCGAAATCGACGCATAGCAGATGCGAGACGGACATGTGAGCGCGCATCCGGCGTTGGCGAAGAGGGTAAGGCGCTCCTTTGTCGGCGCGTGGGCGAGGAAGTCCTCGTCCTGGTTGAGTTCCATGGGCAGGACGACAGTGTCGTAGAGCGCAAACGCCTTGGTGATGCGATCGTAGTTGCGCAGATTCTTGATGACGCTCGCCTCGATCCGGTACTTCGGATAGTCACGGCGTATCCACCTCGCCAAATCGTCGTTTGTGACGATTACCGCGTTGCGCTCGCGGTGGTATTTGTCGAGGAGCGGGCGGGCGGCCTCGAACTCGTCGGCCGTTGCGGAGTGGTTGGTGAGCGGAAGGCGCAGTCCGATTTCCGCATCATAGAGTTGCTCGACGTCCGCGGACGAGAGCTCCGGCCCGGTGAAGATGCGTCCGCCGTAGAGAGTGCAAGGCTCGACAAAACCAAACACGCTGTCGATGTCGCCAAGTGCGATCGCGCCGAAGTTTGCGCGAAGGAAGCTCATGATCGGCATGTCGCCGGGTTTCCCGCGCCCGGAAATCGTAAATCGCATCGTCGGCCCCTGCACGAGACAGGTCGATCCAGCAGACCAATGCGGCGGCGTTCTTGATCCAGATCAACTCGCCCGGCGGGATTCACCTGCGGAGGCGCGGAATCACCTAACGCGGGCGATCGGGCGCGATGAAATCGCCGGCGGCAAGCACAATTGTGCAGCCGTATCCGCCAGCGTCGTCGCGCCAGCAATAGTCGAGCCCGCTCGGATCGTGCTGCATCACCTGGGTGAAGCGCCAGGTGCGGCCGTTGCCGGTCCGTTCGGAGTGGATGCGCGCCGCGAACGGACCCAGGGCGTCGTAGAACGCACGCGCTATGTCTCCGCCGCAGTGGAAGCGTATCCAGTGCTGCTCACGATCATATTGCTGCGTGCTCGCCGCCTGCGCGATGCATGCTGCGTAAAGGCGCGCCTGGATGGGCGCGGGCTGGCCGGGGTCGACGTCAAGCGTGGGCGGGCCGCTCGGCGCCGGGCTGGTTGCGCAGGCCGCGAGCGGAAACGCCGCAAGTGCGATCAGCAATGCGCGCATCAAGTGACCTCCTCAGAATCCCACCACGCTCGGCCCGTCGCCGCGCCAAACGCGTCTCCTCGTCTCACGTTAAGTATCCGCCGCGGGAAGCGGGCTCAAGTGCGCCGCCTTAGCGCGCAGCCGGATTGCGGCGGCGAGGGCTTGAGGCGGCGCCGGCGCGCCGACGACCGCGCGCATGGGGCCGGTCCGGCGACCGTCTTCGAATCCGGGCTTGATCGGGAACCGCAGAACGTGTCTCAAGGCCCTTATGCTTGAGACGCTCGAACTCAAACGCACGCCTTTTCATGAGCGCACGTCGCGCCTGAGCGTGGCGCAGAATTGGCGCCGCTGGGCGGGATACATGGTCGTCGGCTCCTACGATCTGTCGCTCGATCACGAATACTGGGCCATCCGCGACCGCGCCGCGCTGATCGATGTAACGCCCCTCATGAAATACATGATCGAGGGGCCGGACGCCGCGCGGCTCCTGCATAA
>JAFEDV010000502.1 GCA_018241475.1 Pseudomonadota bacterium
CTGGCGGCTTAGGCCCCGCCTCAATGGCCCCGCCGGTTTGTCCCCCTTGGCCCAAGTGGTCCGCGATCTCTGCCCGCGTGCGGGCGTGCAGGCGGCTGTTTCAGCATTGATGGGCGCTGTGAGCGGGTACGTGGTGGATTCGCCGGCGACGCCGCGCCATGCGCTCGAGCCGTTGATGGCGGCCTACGATTTCATCGCCGCCGAGCATGCGGGCGACATTGTCTTCTTTCATCGCGATGCCCGCCCGCCCGCAGAACTCATGCTCGATGACGTTGCGCCCGCCAGCCACGGAGAGACGTTCGCGCAGCGCGACGATCCCGCCGACATGGCTATCGAGGCGCGCGTGCGCTTCCTCGATCCACGGCACGACTATCTGATCGCCAATGTCAGCGCTCGCAGGCTCGATGGAGCCGAAGGCGGCGTCGCCAGCATCGACGCGCCCTTGACGCTGGAGGTCGAGAGCGCCGAGGCGCTGGCGCGCAACGTGCTTGCGGATCGCCGCGCGGCATCCGAGACGCTGCACTTGGCGGTCGGCCACCAGCTGATCGCGCTGGAGCCGGGCGACCATCTGGCGCTCCAAGGACGCGACGATGTGTTTGAGATCACGCGCATCGTCGACGCCGAGACGCGCGCGCTCGACTTGGTGCGTCTGCGCGCCCCGGTGGACGCGCAACTGGCCCTGGTCGCGCCGAACCATCCACCGCAACCCGCTGTCGCGCCGACGCCGGCCTTGTCAGTGCTGGATCTGCCGTTGCTGCCGGGCAGCGAACAGGATGAGCGGCCGCTTGCGGCTCTCTTCGCATCGCCTTGGCTTGGGCCGCTCGAGGTCGACGCGGGCGTCGGCGTCGCGCTGGCGACGCAGCGCGCAAGCGTGACGCAGGCTGCGACCATGGGCGAACTCACTTGGCCGCTGTGGCCGGGACCGGTCGACCGCTGGGAGCACGGCAACGCCGTTCGTGTCAGGCTCTATGGCGGTACGCTTTCCAGCTCGTCCGGGGACGCCGTGCTGAATGGCGCGAATGCGTTTGCCATTGAGGCCGGCGGCGAATGGGAAATCGTGCAGGCGCGCAACTGCGTGCTCGTTGGCGAAAGGGAATACGAACTGTCAGGTTTGCTCCGCGGCCGCCTCGGCACGGCGCACGCGATGCGGGCGCCGCATCCGGCGGGGGCGCGTTTCGTCGTGTTGAACGATCAGCTTGCGCGCATGGAGATCGGCGCGCACGAATGGCGCGAGGCGTTGCAGATCGCTGCGCCGCCGTACGGCCTTCACGCCGCCGATCCGCGCGCCGCGGTGGCGACGGTGACGCTTGCGCACGCGTCAGTGCGGCCTTGGGCGCCGGCCCATGTGCGCGCCGTGCGCGGCGTGTCGGGCGAAGTGACGGTTTCATGGATTCGCTGCGCGCGCGCCGGCGGCGATTCATGGGGGCCGGGCGATGTGCCGCTTGGGGAAAACAGCGAGGCTTACCAACTCGACATTCTGGATGGCGCGGCGGTGAAGCGGAGCGTCACGACCTCTGCGCCCGCTTTTTCCTACTCCGTCGCTGATCAGGTCGCCGATTTCGGCGTTCTGCCGCTTTCGTTGCATGTCCGAGTCGCGCAGTTGGATTCTGGCGGGGCGCCAGGGTTGAACACGGAGTTAACCATCACATTATAGCTCTGGGTGGCGGCGGCCCGTGATTCCAGCATTTGGCTTCACACGCGGTTGCTGCCAATCTCCAAGAGGCTGGAGTGCTGACAGACACCTTGAGTTGGGATCCATATGCCGCCCTCGGCGTCAGCCGAACCGCCACCGCGGACGAGATTCGTCGCGCGTACCGCAAGCTCGCGAAGGAATTGCATCCCGACGTTCGCCCCGGCGACAAGCAAGCCGAGGAGCGCTTCAAGCGGGCCACTGCGGCGTTCAACCTGCTTTCGGACCCCACCACAAAAGCCCGCTTCGATCGCGGCGAGATCGACGCTGACGGCAACGAACGCATGGCGTTCAGCTCGCGGCCCCGGCAAAGCTCGCGTCAGCATGCGGGCGCGGGGGCGGGCCCCGGCGCGGGCGCGTTTGCCGGCGATGCGTTCGACCTTGGCGACATCTTCTCCGATCTGTTCGGTTCGGGCGTCGGCGGCGGACGCGGCTATACGCGCATGCGTGGGCGCGACATTCGCTTCACGCTCGACATCGATTTCCTCGACGCGGTGAACGGCGCCAAGCGCCGCATTTCGCTCGCCGAAGGCCGCACGCTCGACGTCGCCATCCCAGCGGGCGTCGAGAGCGGGCAGGTGCTGCGACTGAAGGGCCAGGGCGGCAGTGGCGTTCAGGGCGGCCCGGCTGGGGATGCGCTCGTCGAACTCAACGTGCGCCCGCACGCGTTCTTTCGCCGCGACGGCCAAGACGTGCACATGGACCTCAATATCTCGCTGCCGGAAGCTGTGGAGGGCGCCCGCATCCAGGTCCCCACACCGGCTGGTCCCGTCGCGCTAACCATTCCAGCCGGCGCCAACACCGGAAAGACGCTGCGTCTGAAGGGCAAGGGCGTCGCTGGGCAGGGCGATCAGCTCGTGCATTTGCACGTTGTTTTGCCTGAGACGCCCGACGAAGACTTGAAAAAATTCGTCAAAAAGTGGTCGAAGCGCGACTACACGCCGCCGCGTTCTGCTGGTTAACCCCGAAGCACCGGTTACATTCAGGGCACATTCACGGCCAAGGGCATACAGCCTTCCTGCAATGTTGGTCCGTTCCCTCTTTCTCGCCGCCCTGGTGCTGGCGGCCAGCGCCTCGCCGGCGCTGGCGGACAAGGGTGGGCGTCATCGTGGCGACTGGATGCAGGGCTTCGACCAACGCGGCCGCGGCGACGACAATAATGACCGCAACAATGACGAGCAACGTCAGCGCAGCGTTCGCTCGGTGCGCGAAGTTGCCGACGAGGCGTGCCAGATTTCGAGGGGCGGCCAGCTCTTGTCCGCACGGCTTGAGGATGGCCCGCGCCCTGTCTATGTCCTGCGGTGTCGGATGCCCGATGGTGAAGTGCGCGATTTTCGCGTGGACGCTTCCCGCTGAGGATTGAGAGCGCATGCGGGTCTTGGTTGTCGAGGACGATAAGAATCTGCGTGAGCAGCTTGCCGCTGCTCTCGGCGATGCCGGCTACACCGTCGATAGCGCCGACAATGGCGAAGATGGCCAGTTCCTCGGCGAGACCGAACCCTATGACCTGGCCATCCTCGACCTTGGTCTACCCAAGATCGATGGCCTCTCGGTTCTGAAATATTGGCGCAAGGAAGGACGCACCATGCCGGTGTTGATCCTTTCTGCGCGCGATCGCTGGAGCGAAAAGGTCGAAGGCCTCGATCTCGGCGCCAACGATTATGTGACGAAGCCCTTCCACATGGGCGAGCTGCTCGCTCGGGTGCGCGCCAATGTGCGCCGCCAAACGGATCACCAATCATCGGTGCTGGAAGTCGGCGATCTGCAGCTCAACTCGGCGACGGGCCAAGTCACCGTCAATGGCGCGCCGGTGAAGCTCACCGCCTATCAGTACAAGGTGCTGGACTATTTGATGCATCACGCCGGCCGCATCGTCTCGCGCACGGAGCTGACGGAGAAGATCTACAGCCAGGATCACGAGCGCGATTCCAACACGATCGAGGTCTTCATCGGCATCCTGCGCCGCAAGATCGGCGCCGACCGCATCATCACCGAGAAGGGTCTCGGTTATCGCTTGGTCGACCCAGCGGCGTTGCAGTGAGCGAGAAGGGCGAGGGGGCTCTCCAGCGTTTCCGGCGGCTGATGGCGCGCTCGCTGGCGGCGCGGCTGCTGACGATCGCGCTGGTGAGTGTATCGGGTCTCGTCGCCGTCGGCTGGGTCGCGCACGCGCAGTTCAATCGCCAGCTGCTGACGCTCTTGATCGATCCGGAAATCCAGAGCGTCGCCGACAACCTGATCGGCAATTCGGGGCCGGGGCTTGCGGGCGAACTCGCGCTGCAGGACGTGCCCTACGATCCGCGCTACTCGCAGCCGCTGAGCGGGCGGTATTTCGAAATCGCACGCATTCACGAGCCGGACGGGCGCCTTGACGTGCAGGTCATATCGCCATCGCTGTTCGACACGATCATACGCCTGGCTCCGGACTTGCGGCAGCGCCTCACCGCACCGAATGCGCCAAGAGGGCCACAATTCCTGGACATCGAAGGCCCCGATCACGCACCGCTTCGCGTCATTGCCCGCGTCGAGCAGCTTCCGCGCCTGCAGGGGCGCTATCTCTTCCTGGTTGGCGTGGCGCCCCAGGCGATCATCGCTCCCGCGGCCAATCTCGTGGGTTTGGCGTTTGCCGCATTCGTGGCGTTCTGCGCGTTGATGGTGGCGGCGGTGACAGTGTTGCAGGTGCGCATCGGGTTGGAGCCGCTTCGGCAGTTGCAGCGCGACATCGCCGCGGTGCGGCGCGGCCAGACGGAGCGCCTCGCTGGTGAATACCCCGCCGAATTGCAGCCGTTGACCCAGGAACTCAACGCCCTCGTCGATCACAACCGCGAGGTCGTTGAACGCGCACGAAGGCACGTCGGCAATCTCGCGCATGCACTGAAGACACCGATCGCGGTGTTGAAGAACGCGGCGTCGGGTGCGGCGGCCGATCCCGATGACAATGTAATGAAGCAGTCCATCGAAGAGATGGAAGGATTTGTCGAGCGCCAGTTGCGCCGCGCGCGCGTGGCGGCGCGTGCCGAGGCGGGCGCCGGCCCGCAGGCGGCTACCATCGCTTACCGCACGCCGGTGCTCCAGAACCTCGAAGACCTCGTGTTCATGATGGAGCAGAAGTACGACCACCTGAAAGCCATCGATATTTCGATCGAGGCCGAAGGCGACGTGACCTTCCGCGGCGAGCGCGAAGACCTGCTCGAAATGATCGCCAACCTTCTCGACAACGCCTGCAAGTACGGCAAAAGCACAGTCGTCATTCGCTTGCTGCCGTCGCCTCAGAGCAATGGGCTCTTCGAGATCGTTGTCGAGGACGATGGGCCGGGGCTCTCCGAGCAGGACATCGAGCGCGCAATGGCGCGCGGAACGCGTTTGGACGAAGCGGCGCCAGGACAAGGATTGGGACTCTCGATCCTCAAGGAAACAGTCGACCTATACGGCGGCAAGCTGTTGTTTGAGCGGGCGCAACTGGGCGGACTGCGGGCGCGCTTATTGCTGCCGGCGACCGATTGAACGGCGCTGCGGCGAAGGCGAGGATTTCACCAAGCGCCGAAGCGAGCTAGGGAGCGCGGGTGACGAATTCCATCATCGTTCTTGTCGCGGCGGCCTTGATGACGGCGGCTGCCGCCGCATGGACGTTGCGCGCCTACCGGTCGGCCGGCGGCGGCCATGCCTGGCTGGCCCTGGCGTCGTGCGGCGTGGTCGCACTGACTGCATTGACCACCTACCTGACTGTCGGGCGTCCGGAACTTCCAGACGCCCCGATCGCCGCGCGTTTGGAGGCGCTGCGCCATCGCGACCCGACCACTTACACGCCGGAGGAAACGCTGGCGGTCCTCGACCGCGCCGCCAAGGATCATCCCGCCGATCCCCGTCCGCATGTGTTCGCAGGTCAAATCCTCCTCTCTCAGAATCGCGCCGATGAAGCCGCCCGCCAGTTCGACGCAGCGTTGCGGCGCGATCCACGATCGACAGAGGCGATGATGGGACTTGGCCGCGCCATGGTTGGCGCCGCCAATGGGCGGGTGACGCCGGAGGCATTGGCGCAGTTTCGACAAGTCGCCGCGCTCACCGGCGATCCCGCACCCTGGATCTACCAAGCGATGGCGGCGATGCAGGAAAACAATACGGCCGATGCGCGCCGGTTGTGGGGAGAGGCTTACGCCCGGATGGCGCCGGACGATCCGCGCCGGGAGATGGCGCGGCGCATGAGCGCCGAACAGACGATGCAATAGGAGAGTATGCTGTGCGGCGGCGGGATCAGCGGTTGATGATGATAAGCGCGGCGGGCGCAGTGCTCGTGTTTGCGGCGGCGCTGACCTTCGCGGGTCTGCGCGATTCCATTGTCTACTTCGTCGCGCCGTCGGAGTTGGCGCAGAAGGCCCATGCGGGGCAGCGCATTCGGTTGGGCGGGCTGGTCGTCGCCGGGTCCGTGCGCCGCGATGCGGGCGGCGTGACCGCATTTCAGGTCACCGACGGCGGCGTGTCGGTGGATGTGCGCTACAGCGGCATCCTTCCCGATCTCTTCCGCGACGGCCAAGGCGTGGTCGCGGAGGGCGAGTGGACGCCCGGCCAGCCGTTCATAGCCGAACGCGTTCTTGCCAAGCACGACGAGCGCTACATGCCGCGCGAGGTCGTGGAGGCGCTGCGCCGGCGCGGCGAATGGAAGGGACCGCAGTGATCGCCGAAATCGGCGCCTTCGCGCTTTGCCTGAGCTTGGCGATGAGCTTGGCCCAAGGCGGGCTCGGGCTTGCATCGTCCAAGCGGGCCTCGCGCGCCGCTGCGCTGAAAGCAATTGCGCAGTGCGCCGCCGCGGCGAGCGCAATCGCCTTCGCGTGCTTGATCGCGTCGTACGTGCGTTCGGATTTTTCCGTCGCCGTCGTCGCCAACAACTCGCATACCGACAAACCGCTCATCTACAAGATCGCCGGCGCCTGGGGAAACCACGAAGGCTCAATGCTGTTGTGGAGCCTGGTGTCGGCGACATTCGGCGCCGTGTTGGCGAGCGCCCGCGGCGGACAAAATCTGGGGCTTTGGTCGAAAGCGGTGGGTGTGCAGGGCCTGGTGACGGCCGGCGCGCTCGCCTACACGCTCTTTCTCTCGAACCCCTTCGCGCGGCTCAATCCGGCGCCGATGCAGGGCGCGGGCCTTAATCCGCTGTTGCAGGATCCCGCGCTCGCGGCGCACCCGCCCATGCTCTATCTGGGTTATGTGGGCATGAGCGTGCCCTTCTCGCTGGCGCTGGCTGCGCTGATCGAGGGGCGCGCCGATCAGGCGTGGGCGAAGGCGTTGCGGCCGTGGACGCTGGCTGCATGGACTTGCCTCACGCTCGGCATCGCGATCGGCTCCTACTGGGCCTATTATGAGCTCGGCTGGGGCGGCTGGTGGTTCTGGGATCCGGTCGAGAACGCGAGCTTCATGCCGGGGTTGGCGGCCTGCGCGCTGGTGCATTCGGCGATCGTGACCGAGCGGCGCGGATCGCTGGCGAGCTGGACGATCTTGCTCGCGATCATGGGCTTTGGCTTCGCGCTGCTCGGCACTTTCCTGGTTCGCTCCGGCGTACTGACATCGGTGCATGCCTTCGCTGTCGACCCGCGCCGCGGGATCGCCGTCCTTATCCTGCTTGCACTGGCGCTTGGCGTAGGCTTCGCGCTCTACGGTTGGCGCGCTCCAAAGCTGCGGCAGCCGGCGGGATTCGCCGCGATAAGCCGTGAGAGTCTGCTGGTCTGGAACAATTTCGGACTCTCGGTGGCCGCCGGCGTCGTGCTGATCGGCACGCTCTTTCCGCTGATCGTTGAAGCCGCCGGCGGCGGACTGATCTCCGTTGGACCGCCCTTCTTCAATGCCACCGTTGCGCCGCTGCTCGGCCTGATCTTCGTCCTGTTGCCGGTCGGGCCGCTGCTGACATGGCGGGTCGGCGACATGGCGGCTGCGATCAAACGCTTGGCGCCTGCAATCGTCGTAGGCGTTGCAACGCTCTTCGGCGCGCTGGTGATGACTGAATGGCGCATAGCGCCGGCCATCGGGCTGGCGATCGGCGCTTGGCTGGTCGTCGGCGGGCTTGTCTATCTGTGGGTTCGCATCAACCGCGGAGAAGGCCGCGCGCTTGCCAAGATCGCGGCGCTGCCGTTAGCGGTGTGGTCGATGAGCCTTGCGCACATTGGCGCGGGCGTGCTTACGGTCGGCGCCATTGCGGAGACCGCTTTTCGCTCCGAACGCGCGGTCGCGCTCGCTCCCGGGCAAAGCGTCGATTTCGCCAATCGCCGCATCACGCTCATGGACATCGTCGGCGTCGATGGGCCAAATTACGAGGCGACGCGCGCGCGCTTTCGCATTGATCACGGTGGCGATGTCTCGCCGCTCGCCGCCGAGCGTCGCGTTTACGAAGCGTCGCCGATGCCGACGACCGAGGTCGGCATTCTCACCGGCCTTGACGGCGACCTCTATGTTGCGCTGGGCGAGCCGGTGCGCGGCGAAGCGGCTTGGGGGGTGCGGCTCTATCATAATCCAGCGGTGCAGTTCATTTTCGGCGGAGCGCTGATGATGGCCATCGGCGGCCTGCTCAGTCTGGTTGCGTTGGCGCGGCGGCGGAGGGCGCCATGACGCTTGTTGCGCTCCTCATAGCGCTCGCGGCGCCCGCGGTTCTAGGAGATCCAGCGCAGGAGGCGCGGGCGAATGCGCTCGAAATGGAGATCCGCTGCGTCCAGTGCCAGAACGAGCCTATCGCGCAATCGACTGCCGACATCGCGGTCGACATGCGCCGGCTGGTGCGTGAGCGCATCGCGGCCGGAGACAGCGACGACCGCATCCGCGCCTTCTTCAGAGAACGCTACGGCGATTTCGTCCTGTTCAGACCGCCCTTCGACGCGCGCACGTGGTTACTTTGGGGTTCGCCATTTCTCCTGGTCGCGGCGGGGCTGGCGGTCATGGCAGGCTTCCGTCGTCGTTCGAGCGAGCCGCCGTTTACGCCCGAGGAAGGCGAGCGGTAAGCGACCGGCGGCGCTGGGCATGCGGCAAACGGCGGCTTTCCGCTGTTCCATCCCAAAAAAAGCCGCCGAGTTCTGCCCAGATCAGTCGCAACTTCGCCCAAAACCGCTCTTACGCGGCCGAAAGGCAAGCTATGATGGGCTTGAACACCGACCGCGCGATCGGGCTCGAACTGCCAAGCGTTCCTCTGAGGTTATTCATGTCTGACACCAGCACTGCATCCTTCCTCCGCCGCACGCTGATCGCGGGCGCCTCCGCAATGGCGCTTTTCGCCGGTTTCGCGGCCGTCCCAGCGCTAGTGTCGCGGCCCGCACACGCCCAGGAAATCCAGCCGACGCCGGTGGCCCCTCCGGGCGGGGCGCCGATGAGCTTCGCCAACCTGATCGAACATGTCCGCCCCGCTGTCGTCTCGATCTCGGTGCGCCAACGTCCTGACGCCGCACAGAGCCCGTCGCTCGAAGGGCTGCCGCCGGGCTTCGAACAATTCTTCCGCGGCCAGCCCGGCCGGCCGCAACCGGCGCCGGTGGCGCTGGGCTCCGGCTTCTTCATCGACGGCAACGGCACGATCGTCACCAACCATCACGTCATCGACGGCGCCGAAGAAATCACCATCCATACCAGCGACGGCCGTGACTTGCCGGCGGAAGTCGTCGGTTCTGACGAACTCACCGACCTCGCGGTGCTTCGCGTGCGGGGCGGCGGCCATTTCCCGTATGTGACATTCGACGACGCCACGCACGTGCGGGTCGGCGATTGGGTTGTCGCCGTCGGCAACCCGTTCGGTCTCGACGGCACGGCGACCGCCGGCATCGTCTCGGCGATGGGCCGCCGCGACGCCGGCTCTTCCGCCTATGTCGATTACATGCAGATTGATGCGCCGATCAATCGCGGCAACTCGGGCGGTCCGACCTTCGATCTCGCCGGCAACGTCATCGGCGTCAACAGCGCAATCTATTCGCCCACGGGCGGCAGCGTCGGCATCGGCTTCGCCATCCCGTCAAACGTCGCGAGCAGGGTGGTGGCGCAATTGTTGCGCAGCGGCCGCGTCACGCGCGGATGGATCGGGGTTTCGATTCAGCCGTTGGACGAGGACATCGCCCACAGCGTCGGCCTGCAGAACACCCATGGGGCCCTGGTCGGCGCGGTGGTCGCCGATGGCCCTGCTGCACACGCCGGCATCCAGCAGGGCGACGTGATCCTGGCGTTCAACGGCCAGTCGATCGAAGACAGCCGCGACCTTACCCAACGGGTCGGGGCCACGCCCATTGGCCAGACCTCGCGCATAGAAGTTCTGCGCAATGGCCAGCGCCGCACGCTCACAATCCAGCCCCGCGAGCGGCCCTCCGAACAACAGCTTGCGAGCGCCGACGGCAGTGGCGGCGGACAGAATGTGACGCCCCAGCAGCCGAACGTCGTACAGGGGGCGCTGGGTATTACGGTGCGCCCGATCACCCCGGCTGAACGGACGCAATACCAACTGAACGCCAATGAATCCGGCGTTGTGATCACGGCGATGGATCAGTCGAGCGGACTGCTCGACAAAGGGGTCACGGTTGGCGATGTTATCCTCCAGGCGGGTGGGCGTACGGTGCACTCGGCGCAGGAATTGACGGCTGCGGCGGAACAAGCGCGCCGCGCGGGCCGTCCGTTGCTGATGCAGGTGTACGGACGCGGCGGACGACGTTTTGTCGCTGCCGACGTTGGACAGGGTTAGCGGGATGAAAGCGATGCGGGTTCTTCTGGTGGAAGACGACGCCGACATGGCTGAAAGCCTGAAGGCGTCGTTGACCGCCGACGATCACACGGTCGATGTCGCCGGCGACGGTGAACTCGGCCAATCGATGGCGGTGGATGGCGGCTATGACGTCATCGTGCTCGACCGGATGCTGCCGAAAAAGCTCGGCGTCTCCGTCGTGCGCGAGCTTCGCAGCAAAGGTGTCTCGACGCCTGTGTTGATCCTCTCGGCGCTTCACGACGAGGACCACCGCGTCGAAGGCCTCAACGCCGGCGCTAACGACTATCTTGGCAAGCCGTTCTCCACCCGCGAACTGCTCGCGCGCGTGCGCGCGCTTTGGCACGGCCGGGATCGTGAGCCCCAAACCAAGCTCGCCGTCGGCGATCTCGAGATGGATCTCCTGGCTCGCACGGTGAAGCGCAACGGCAAGAAACTCGATCTGCAGCCGCGCGAATTCCGCCTGCTTGAGTATCTCATGCGCCATTCCGGCCAGACGGTCACGCGCAAGATGTTGCTCGAGAACGTGTGGGACTATCATTTCGATCCGCAAACGAACGTCATCGACGTGCACATTTCGCGGCTTCGCTCCAAGATCGATCGCGATTTCCCGCTGTCCCTGCTGCACACCGTCAGAGGATCGGGCTATCGTCTGGAGGGATGAGGCCGGACCTCAGGGCGCTGCTAAGAACGACGACGTTCCGGCTTGGGCTCGTTCAAGCCGGCGTCGTGCTGGGATTCGTCGTCGCCCTGCTGCTCTACGTCTATTTCGAAACCGCCGGACAGCTTATCCGCGATTCCGATGTGTTGGCGGACCAGGAATATGCGTCGCTCGAGCGCTCCTACGCCGAGGGCGGCATCCGGCGGCTGAACCAGGAAGTGGTTGAGCGCGCTGCGCGGCCGGGACCGATGCTCTACATTCTGGCTGAAAGCAGCGGCCACGTGATCGCCGGCGACTTGCCGGCGCTGCCATCAATCCCTGGCGGCAGCCCGCAGCGCGTCGACTTCAGCTTCGACCGCAACACCGGCGATGGCGGGCCAACTCATGTGCGCGCGCGCGGCCGCGTGGGGCGTTTGCTGAGCGGCCCGATCCTTTTGGTGGCGCGCGATCTCGGCGATACCGCGTTCATCGCGGGTCGAGTAACGCGCGCGCTTTGGACGGTCGCGATCCTTGGCCTCGCCCTTTCGGTGATCAGCGGCCTGCTTGCCGCATGGCAAGCGGCGCGCCGCGCGGAAGTGCTGGCGGGTACAGCGCGTGAAGTCATGGGCGGCGATCTCACGCGCCGCGCGCCTGTCCTCGGCATCGGCGATGAGTTTGACGAACTCGCGCAGGCCATGAACGGGATGCTTGATCGCCTCGAGGCGCTGATGCAGACCACACGCACCGCCGGCGACGCCATCGCGCACGATCTGCGCTCGCCGTTGACGCGTTTCCGGCAGAAACTTGAAACCGCTCTGGAACAGCAGCCGAATTCCGAGGCGGATCGGGACGCCTTGCGTAAGGCGGTAGAAGAAGCCGATCGCTTACTCGATATGTTCGCGGCGATTCTGAAGCTTGCACGCGTGGAGGCGGCGAGCAATTGGCGCCTGGAGCGTGTCAATGTGACCGACATCCTGAGAGAACTTGTAGAGTTCTACGAACCCGCCGCGGAAGAGCAGGGACTGGCGTTAAGCGCACACATTGACGAAAGCCTCTCTGTGCGCGGCGATCAGGGCCTGTTCACGCAAGCGGTATCCAACCTTGTCGAGAACGCGCTCAAGTACACGCCCTCCGGCGGGCGGGTTGAAGTGCGCGCCGCGCATCGGCCGGACGGACGCGTTGAGATTGACGTGCTTGACGACGGTCCCGGCGTCGCGCCGACTGAGCGCGATCGGGTTGTCGAACGTTTTGTGCGCCTGGAAGGCGCCCGCTCGACACCCGGAGCGGGGCTGGGTTTGAGCCTTGTCGCCGCGGTCGCGCGCCTGCATCGCGGCGGCCTGCACTTGCGTGATGGGCTCGGCGCGGAAGGCAAGGGATTGTGCGCCGCTTTGGTGATTCCTTCGGCGGAGCTGGCGCGGTGAGCGCAGTCGCCGCCGCGCGCGCGACAACAACAGCGCCCGCGCCGTTTCGCGGCACGCCATGGGAGCAGGCGGCGGCATCCGCAGCGGAGAATGCGCCCTATCTCAGGCGCTTGATCGGACGTCGCGAGGACTTGCTCGTCGGGCTTGACCTGCAATGGCCGGAGCGTCTGGTGGCCGACGCGGTGCGCGCGGCGAACGCCATTGCACACGCTCCGCCCGCCATCGAAGAAGCGATGCAGACGCTCCGGCGCTGCAAGGATGCCGTCCACCTGGCGGCGGCCATCGCCGATCTAGCGCGTGCTTGGCCCTTGGCGCGCATCACCGGCGCCATCACCGACTTCGCCGATGCCGCGCTGCGCGCAGCGTTGGCGACAGCGGCGCGTGAGTGCGCGCGCCGCGGCGATCTCGCGCCGAGTGAAGCCGCCGACGATCCCGTTCCCGGTTTTGCGCTCATCGCCATGGGCAAGATGGGCGCAGGCGAACTCAACTATTCAAGCGACATCGACTTCTCGGCCTTCTTCGATGCCGAGCGCCTGGCGGCTGCCGGCGCGCGCGAGCCGCGCGTGGCCGCGGTGCGGCTCGTCGCGCCGCTTGCGCGCGTGCTCGAAGAGGTGACAGCCGACGGATATGTGTTTCGCACCGACTTGCGTCTTCGTCCGGATCCAGGCTCGACGCCGGTCGCGGTATCGATGGCGTCGGCGGAACTCTACTACCAGAACCTGGGTCAAAATTGGGAGCGCGCCGCGTTCATCAAGGCGCGCGCAGCGGCCGGAGACCTGCGGGCCGGGCGTTCGTTTTTGGAGGCGCTGCAGCCGTTCATCTGGCGAAAGCATTTGGACTTCGCCGCCGTCGAGGACGTGCATTCGATCAAGCGCCAGATACTGTCGGCGCACAAGAGCGCTGAGCTGCGCGAGCCGGTGTTCGATGTGAAACTGGGCCGCGGCGGCATTCGCGACATCGAACTCTTCGCGCAGACCCAGCAGCTCATCCTCGGCGGCCGCAATCGTGATCTGCGTCAGCCTCAAACGATCGCCGCGCTAGAGGCGCTCGCGAAGGAGGGCGCGATCGCGCCCGAAGCCGGGGACGCGCTGAGTCAGGCATATGTATTTTTTCGCGAAATCGAGCACCGCGTGCAAATGCTCGAAGACAATCAGACGCATCGCCTCCCTGCCGATCCGGAAAGGCGCGCGCGCGTGGCCGCGCTTGCGGGCTTCGCGTCGCTCGGCGCGCTCGATGCTGCTGTCGTCGAATGGCGGCGGATCGTCGCTGACATCGACCAGCAATTGTTCGGAACCGGAGAGAGTCTTGCCGATCCGCTTGGAAGCCTCAGCTTCACCGGTGTGGACGACAACCCGGAAACGCTGGCGACGATTCAAAAGCTCAGGTTTTCCGACCCAACCGCCGTCAGCCAGACCATTCGCGGCTGGCATCATGGACGCATTCGCGCCATGCGCTCGGAACGCGCGCGAGAATTGCTGACGCGACTGACGCCGAAATTGTTGCGCTCTTTCTCGACCGCCGGCGATCCCGATCATGCGTTTGCGCGCTTTGCGGCGTTCTTCGCCGGCCTTTCGGCGGGCGTGCAGGTGCTGGCGCTACTGGACGCCCGGCCGCAGCTGCTCGACTTGCTTGCGCGCGTCCTATCAGTGGCGCCGCGGCTTGCGGAAGCCCTCGCACTGCGGCCGCTCCTGCTCGATTCCCTCATTGAGCCGCGCTTTGCTGCGCCCATAAGCGCCGATCGGCGGGGCGGCAGAGCCGATGAGTTGCGACGCCGGCTCGAGCACGAGGCAGGCTTCGAAGCGCGTCTCAATGCGGCGCGCCGATTTCATCGCGAGGAAGCGTTCCGCATCGATGTGCAATTGCTCGACGGGCCCGCCCGCGCGGAGGACGCCGGCGCTGCGCATGCCGATCTCGCGGAAGCTTGCGTGGCGGCGATGGCGGCGGCGGCCCTGGAAGAAACCGAGCGCGGCATGGGGCGACAGCCCGGGCGGTTCTGCGTTCTCGCGCTCGGCAAATTCGGCGGTCGCGAGTTGGCGGAAGGTTCGGACCTCGACCTCATGCTCGTGTACGACGCGCCGTCCGAGGCGGTAGCGGCCGGCGATTTCTACGCCAAGCTGACCCAGCGCCTGATCACAGCGCTCGCGGCGCCCACCGAAGAAGGCGCGCTCTATGAAGTAGACACGAAGCTGCGCCCGTCCGGCTCGAAAGGGCCGGTGGCGGTGCGGCTCTCTTCGTTTGAACGCTATTACGCCGAGGAGGCATGGACGTGGGAGCTGCTGGCGCTGACGCGGCTGCGGGTGGTAGCGGGCGAGCCAACACTGGGCGCGCTTGTTGCCGACATCGCGTCGGCGGCGATCATGCGCGCTAGGGACCGTGGCGAGACGCTTCGCGAAGTCGCCGATATGCGCGGCCGGATGGCGCGCGAACGCGCGGCGCGCAGCGTGTGGGACTTGAAGTTGGCGCCCGGTGGATTTGTCGATGTCGAGTTTGTTGCGCAGGCGCTGCAGCTCGTCAGCGGTAATGTCGCGCTCCTCGCGCCGAACACGGGCGCGGCGCTCGAGCGTTTGATGGACGCCCGCGTGTTGGATGGCGACACCGGCGCCATGCTGCGATCGGCGTTTACGCTGTTCAGCGATCTCAATCAGATGCTTCGGATCAGTGTCGGTGCGAACACTGAAACGGAGACCTGGCCGCGCCCGCTCAAGACGCGCTTGGCGCAACTGGGCGGCGTCGAGGATTTCGATGCTCTGGACGCGCATCTGCGGAGCACCCAGGCGGCCGTTCGCGGCGCCTTTGTACAGCTAATCGGCGAGCCAGGCGACGGAACGCCGGGCCCCGCCCGTTCGAACTGATCCGGGACATGGAGCGCGCGTGCTTGGACGGCAGTGAAGGTCAATGATCGATCCGGACGCCGAAATCGTCCGGCGGGCCGGCGCGGGCGATGCCCACGCCGCCGAAGCGCTGGTGCGCAAGCATTTACCCAAGATGGTGGGTCTGGCGCGCCGCATGCTGAACGACGGCGCCGAAGCGGAGGACGTTGCGCAGGAGGTGTTCCTGCGCGCCTGGCGAGAGGCGCCGCGCTGGCGACCGGGCGCGGCCAAGTTCGAAACCTGGATGCACCGGGTCGCGCTCAATCTTTGCTATGACCGGATGCGTCGCCGGCGGGAGAAAGTTGACCCGGACGCGGGGTTGCTGGTCGCCGATCCGGCGCCCCTGGCGAGCGACGCCTGGCTGGCTCAGCAGCGGGCCGCCAGGGTGCAAGCGGCGCTCAGCGCGCTGCCCGAACGCCAGTGTGCGGCCATAACGCTCGTGCATTTTCAGGACATGACCAACATCGCAGCGGCGGAAGCGCTGGAGATCAGCGTTGAAGCTCTTGAATCGCTCCTCGCACGCGGACGGCGCGCGATCAAAGCTGCGCTTGCGGACGTGGCCCAGGACTTGATCGGCGATGCTGACGGCGCGTCGCGGGGGTGATGGAAGGAGCGGTTATGGATCGAACCAGGTTCGAGCACTTGCTGGAGGCTTATGGCGCCGATTTCGCGCGCTGGCCCGTGGACGAGCGTGGCGCTGGCGAAGCGCTCGCGCGGGCGCATGCCGCTGAGGTCGACGCCATGATCGCCGAGGCGCGGGCGCTCGACGCAGCTTTTGCCGCCGCGAAGGCGACGCCACCGCCCAACGCCGCGCTCACCGCGCGGATACTCATGGCCGCGCCGCCGGCAAGGCGACCGCAGAGTGTTGCGCCGGCGGCGGTGTGGGCGCTGGCGGCGTGCGCCCTGCTGGGCGTCGTTCTCGGATACGGCGCCGGCGCACTAACGCAACCGAGCGACGACGGTTCCTATTTCGCCGCCGCCTTCGAAGCGCCCCCCGAGGCGCCGCCGGTTGGAGACCAAGGATGAGCGAGAGGACATTCCCATGGCGGACGCTGCTGTTCGTCTCAGTCGCGTTCAATCTGCTGATCGTTGGGGCGGCGGTGGGCGCGCTCGGCGCCGGCGTTCGCCTGGAGCGGCAGCCCGCGATCGGCGCGCGCTTTCCAGCGCCGCGCGAGTTCATGGCGGCGCTGCCGCCGGAAACGCAAGCCAAAGTCCGCGAGGAACTTGTTCGTACCTGGGTGCAGATTCGGCCGTTGCGCCAGCAAGCGGCTCAAGCACGCCGCGAGGCCTTCGACGCGGCCGCCACCGAGCCGTTCGACGCTGCGCGCGTACGCGCCGCGTTCGCGCGCGTTCGCGCCACCGACGAAGCAGCACTTGCCGCATTCCATGAGAATGTCATCGCGGCGTTTGCTCAGATGACGCCCGAGGAGCGCAGGCGCGCCATAGTGGCGCTCCGAAACGCTGTTCCACGCCGCCAAGCGCTAGGGCCGGTGGCGCGAGCGGTCGGCGCAGAAGCGGCCGAACAGCAAGCTCCTCCGACGCAAACCGCGCCCCGTTAACAGCTTCGCACCACAAACCGCCGGCGTACCCGTGAATGGCGCGAGCAAGATCAGCGGATCGCGCCGCAGCTTCTACTCGGCGGCGGTTGCGTGTGGCTCGCGTCGGCCGCCAAATGTGCGCGGCAGCGTGACCGTGACGATGGTGCCGCGGCCGACTTCACTCTGAATGGAAAGCTTGCCCCCGTGCATTTCGGCCAGCGACTTGGTGAGCGCAAGGCCGAGACCGGTGCCGGAATTGTTGCGTGTCAGTTCCTGCTCGACTTGCTCGAAGGGCCGCGCAAGGCGCGGCAAGTGGTCCGGCGGAATGCCGCAGCCGGTGTCGATCACGCGCAGTGTGACGCTCTCGGGGCCGGCGCGGCCGTGTACCATAATCGCGCCCTTGTCGGTGAACTTCACCGCATTGGATAGCAGGTTCAGCAAGATCTGTTTCACCGCGCGATGATCGGCTTCGATCTCCGGCAGGTTCTCGGCGTCGGTGACGATGGAGAGACCCTTCTCCTCGGCTCTGCGCTTGGTCAGTCTGACGGCCTGATCGATGGCCACCATCGGATCGAGCGGGCGCGGAGCGAGCGTCAGTTTTCCCGCCTCGATCTTGGCCATGTCGAGGATGTCGTTGATCAGGTCAAGCAGGTGGTTGCCGCTGTCGAAGATATCTTGCGCATATTGCTTGTACTGCTCGTTGCCGAGCGCGCCAAAAAGCTCGCGCGCCATGATCTCGGAGAAGCCGATCACGGCGTTGAGCGGCGTGCGCAGCTCATGGCTCATATTGGCCAGGAACGTGCTCTTGGCGCGGCTGGCTTCCTCCGCCTTCTGCCGCTCTTCGTGCGCTTCGCGCGCCAGCGCCTTGATCCGGTATTCCTGGCCCTCCGCCCGGCTCAGCGCGTCGGACAGTCGGCGTTCGTTACGCGCCAGTTCTTCTTCTTTGCGTTTCAAGGGCGTGATGTCGACGCCCACGGTGATGATGCCGCCGTCCGCCGCGCGGCGCTCGACGATGTGCAACCACTCGCCGGTCGCCAGCTCGATCACGCGCACGTCAGGGTTGGCGGCATCGTGCTTTTCGCGGCGAATATTGGCGGCTGATGCGGCCGCAACCGTCTCGTAGGAAACGCGCGGGCGCAGGATGTCAGGCCCCAGCTTGAACGTGGCTGCGAAGCTTTGATTCCATAGCAGCAGGCGCCGCCGAGCGTCCCAAAGCGCGAAGGGGCCCGAGAAGTTCTCGATCGCCGCACGCAATTGCCGCTCGAGGCGTGAAACGCGCGCCTCGGCTTCGTGATGCTGGGTGGCGTCGGTGACAGTGCCAAACAGGCGCGTCTCGGCGCGGCCGCTCGCGTCTTCCACCGCCGCGCCGCGAATCTCGATCCAGGCCAGGGCGTTGGCGCGGCCCACGCGAAAACGCGCGTCGAGCAGGCCGGATTGCTTGGCGCGCCGAAACTCCTCCTCGACGCCAAAGCGATCTTCGTTGATCACCAACGCCAGCAGGCTGCGCAACGGCAGCGTGTCGCTGCCGGCGCCGAGCAGGCGGGCCGCCTGTTCGGAGAGTTGGACCTCGTCGCTGCCTGGCCGCCATTCGACGACGCCGACCTTGGCGCCGTCCGCGGCAATGCGGAAATGCGTCTCCACCCGCTGTGTTTCCGCTTCCGCCAGACGCGCGCGCTGCGCGTTCTGGCGCATCAGCATGTAAAGCACGCCCATCGCCGCCAGAGGCGCGGCCGCGAGCAGGGCAAAGCGTGAGATCGCGGCCATCCACGATTCGATTGGCGAGGGCGCCGACGTCGCCACAACGATATGCAAGCCGCCGACCATGGTTGTCGCCTGTGCCGCCACCCAGGACTTTCCAGCGCCATCGGTGACGATGGCGCCTGTGTGGCCGCTGGCGGCCGTCGCCAATTGCAGTTGCGAGCGCGCCCCGGCTGCGATCAGCGATGGTGAAACATACAATTGCGTTCCGTTGTCGGACGAAATCAGAACGCGCGCAGCGGGATCGAGTTGCGGCAAGAGCTGGTTGGCGTCGAGCACCGTGACAATCGCCAAATTGTTGGCGCGACGAACGATCACCGGCGCCGTCGAGAGACGCCCCATATCCGGCGCGCCCACCCATAGGCGAGCGCTCCCGGCTTGCCGCACGGCGCTTGCAACAAGCGCAGCCTGCGCGGGATCGGTGATGGCCTGGAGCGCGTCGCCGCTCATCACCGCGCCGGCGCTCGCTGGTGCGCCGCGGCCCGCTGCCTCGGCGAGCGCAGCCGCGTCGTTCAGCGCACTGGCGCCGGCCTGCGCCGTCGCGCCGTTAGCGCCGATCGCCAGCGCCATGTTCGCGTTGACGCGCTCGGCCACAAGCGCGGTCGCCGCGGCCTGCGCCGCCTCGATGTCACTCTCGGCGTTGTCGTGATGCGCTTTGATCTGGAGGCCAATCGCGATCGTGAAGGCGAACGTGAACACGGCGACAAGCGCCATGAACGGCTTGCTGGCCTTTTCGGCCGGCGTGGTGACGCCAACTTCGTGGGTAGCTGCATTCAACAAAGCGAAGGTTCCCCGGCCGCCCCGAATCGCCGTGCGACGCTTTCGACAAGCGCAAATGGTAACGATTGCTTAAAGCCTCTGTCGAGCCGCGTACGGACAGTATCCGCAGCCGCCGCGCCGCGCGCTCGCTAATGCTCAGGCCAGCGTTCTTTCCACAACTTCCCGAGTATTTTTCGAGAGCTGCGGCAGCGCCTTCAGTTGTTCCAGCGCCGCTTTCGCGAATTGTTGACGTTGCGAATCGAATCGCCGCCAAGATTCGAATGGTGTCAATAGACGCGCCGCGAGCGCTGGGTTGAGCGGATCGATCGCCTGCGCCAAGTCCGCTAGCAGGCGATAGCCCGAGCCGTCGGCTGCGTGGAAGGCGCGCGGGTTCCGCATCGCAAAAGACGCCGCGAGTGCGCGCACGCGATTTGGATTCCGGATGTTGAAGTCCGGATGGTCGCGCAATCTGGTGACGCGCGTGAGCGCATCGGAGCGGGGCGACGCCGCCTGCACCGCAAACCATTTGTCGATCACCAGCGGGTTTTCGCGCCAGCGCCGGTAGAATTGCTCAAGCGCCTCGTCGAATGCGTCGCTGTTGGACTGCCCCAGCGCGTCGAGGGCGGCAGCGGCTTCCGTCATGCTTGTCGCATTCCGGAAAGCCTCGGTGAAGACGTGCGCTTCCTGCGGTCCGATCGCAGCGAGCAGATCGAGCGCGGCGCTCTTCAACGAGCGTCGGCCGGCGGCCTCGGCGCTGGGTGAGAAGGGCAGTTCGCCCTTGGCGCCGGCGATCGCCTCCAGCCGGGCGCGATGCGTCACGGCGATGGTTCGGCGCAAACTCTCGCGCGCGGCGTAAAGCGTTTCCGGATCCGGCGCGGCGGCTGCGAGGATGAGTTCGTTCAGGTCCGGCAGCCGAAGCGCTAGAGCGGCGAACGCGGCATCCTCCTGTGCGCGATCCAGTTCGCGCCCGAGCGCGGTTGCAAGCGCTGGCGCATGTTCGGTTGCGCCGTTGAGGATGATTTCACGAGCAATGGATTGACCCGCCTCCCAACGCGTGAAGGGGTCGGGATCATGCGCCATCTGCGCCAGGCGCTCTTCGATGGAAAGCCCGTCGTCGAGTGTGACTGGCGCCGAAAACCCATGCAACAGAGCCGGGATCGGCGCTTCGAGCACATCGCTGAAACGGAACGTTGTCTCGACATCAGTGAGAACGAGATGATGCTCGATGCGCGAGATCGTGTCGCCTTCGAGCTTGGCGGCAATGCGCACGCCGTCCTTGGCGATGAACGACACCCAAAGCGGAATGGCCGCCGGCGCTTTCGTCGGTTGCCCGGGGGTCGGCGCAATGTGCTGAGAAATGGTGAGTTCGTAGCTGCCGCTTTTGGCGTCATAACGACCGCGTGACTTCACGGCGGGCGTGCCGGCTTGGTCGTACCAGCGCATGAATTGCGAGAGATCGCGGCCCGAGGCGTCGGCGAAGCAGGCGACAAAATCCTCGACGGTCGAGGCGGTGCCGTCGCGGCGTTGGAAGTAGAGTTGCATGCCGCGCGCGAAGGCGTCTTCGCCGATAATCCGCTTCAGCATGCGGATCACTTCGCCGCCTTTTTCGTAAACTGTCGCGGTGTAGAAGTTGTCGATCTTCTGATAGCTCGACGGCCGCACCGGATGCGCGAGCGGGCCGGCGTCTTCGCCGAACTGCCGCGCCCGCAGTCGTTTCACGTCCTTGATCCGCTGCACGGGGCGCGAGCGCTGGTCGGCGCAGAATTCCTGCTCGCGATAGACGGTGAGGCCTTCTTTCAAGCAGAGCTGGAACCAGTCCCGGCAGGTGATGCGGTTGCCGGTCCAGTTGTGAAAGTATTCGTGGCCGACCACCGCTTCGATCGCCTCGAAGTCCGCATCCGTCGCCGTGTCGGCGTCCGCCAGAATCAACGATGAGTTGAAGACGTTGAGTCCCTTGTTCTCCATCGCGCCAAAATTGAAGTCGCGGACGGCGACAATGTTGAAGAGGTCGAGGTCGTATTCGCGCTGGAAGGCCTCTTCATCCCACTTCATGGCGCGCTTCAACGCATCCATCGCGTAGCGCGCCCGCTCGCCATCGCCCGGATCGACATGGATGCCGAGCGCGACCTTGCGATTGCTTCTGGTCGTGAACTCGTCGTGGATGGATTCGTACTTGCCGGCGCAGAGCGCGAACAGATACGAGGGTTTTGGATGGGGATCGACCCAGATGGCGTAGTGGCGCCCGCCTTC
>JAFEDV010000503.1 GCA_018241475.1 Pseudomonadota bacterium
GACTGAAGCGTTACGAAGCTTCGTCTTGACCTCCTGGGTCTAACGCGCAACGTCTCTCCCGCCTTGTCGGGAGCATTCACGTGACGCCATCGGAAACCGCGCGCCTCGGCGCTTATCTCAGCAAACTCCTGGGCTCGCCCACCGCATCCGTGCGTTCGCTCGGCGGCGAAGAGGGCGAATTGCTGATAGACGGAAGCCGTGCGGCGAATGTCATCCGCGACGACGAAGAGGGCGAAGTCAGCTACGCGATCAGCCTGGTGGTGCCGCCTGCGCCGGGCGCCAAGAAGAACGCGCCGATCGACGAGGCCGAACGCGCTCGCCTGCAAAGCGCGCTCCGCGCCATGCTGCACGCCGCCGATCTCGATGTGCGCGCCCGCCCGCGCAAAACCGATAGCGCCGAAGTCTATGTGCACGACGAATTCGTCGGCACCGTCTCCGTCGATGAAGATGAAGGCCAAGTGCTGACCATGTCCGTCTTGGACATCGATCTCGAAGGCGAAGAGTAACGTCGTCATTCCGGAAGCGCGGAGCGTTATCTGGAATGACGAAAGAGAAAGGGCTCCGACATCCGCCGGAGCCCAAAGTCATTTCATTGAATCCAACACAAGATGCGCGAGGCCCGCGCGCGAGAGGCGGCGTTACAAGACGCCCAACATCGAAGCCACCAGCGGATGGCGAACGATGTCGGCGTCGCCCAACCGCACGACGGCGATGTTCGGCACGCTATCCAACCGACCGGCGATCGCGCTCAGGCCCGAAAGGTCCGGCAGCAAGTCAGTCTGCGCCGGGTCGCCGGTGACGACCATGGTCGAATGCCAACCCAGGCGCGTCAGCAGCATCTTGATCTGTCCGTAGGTGCAGTTCTGCGCCTCGTCGATCACCACGAAGGCGTTGTTCAAGGTGCGCCCGCGCATGAAGCCCACCGGTGCAATCTCAATCAGCCCCTCCGCCATCAGCGCCTTCAAGCGCTTCGCCGAAAGGCGGTCGGTCAGCGCGTCGTAGAGTGGGCGCAGATAGGGGGCGAGCTTGTCTTCCACTGCGCCGGGCAGGAAGCCGAGCGACTCGCCTGCCTCCACCGCGGGCCGCGACAGCACGATGCGGCCCACCTTGCCGCTTTCCAAAGCTTCGACCGCCTTGGCGATGGCGAGATAGGTCTTGCCGGTGCCCGCCGGACCTAAAGCCATCACCAGCGAATGCGTGTCGATGGCCTCCATGAGCGTCGTCTGGCCCTTCGATTTGGGGCGCACGGTCTTGACGAAGGCTTGGTCGCGTAAGCTGTCGTTGGCAGGATGCCAGCCGCCGTCGAGCACTTTCAGATTGCGCTGACGCCGGTCGTCGCGCTGGAACTCCTCAACGTTGAGCACGCCTTGTGCATGCCGACGCTTCGCGTTGCGCTTCGCCATCAAAGTCTCCTTGCTGGAGCGGCCAAATCCCGCGCGGCTTCTGCCAGGCGGGTCGAAGAATTTTTCGAAGGTCGAGTCGTCGAAGGGTGCGCCGGGCGGCGGTATGTTGAGTGCGCTGATCTTGCGCCTGGCGCCCACGCTCTCCCCCACAAGCGGGCACGAGGCCCTGGAGACGGGCGAACCGGAGAAATCCCCGGTTCGATGCTGTCCATCAGACGCCACATCGGTTAACGACGCGTTGAGGAAGCGGAACGTCCTAAAGATTTCTTGGTAGGAACCATCATGCCCATCTACGCGCTCGCCGACGCCGACCTTGAGGTCGAGGATGAGGACGCGTTCTGGGTGGCGCCTACCGCGGTGCTGATCGGGCGCGTCGTTCTCAAGAAGAACGCCTCGGTCTGGTGGGGCGCGGTGCTGCGCGGCGACAACGAGCCGATCGTCGTCGGTGAAAACTCGAACGTGCAGGACGGTTCGGTGCTGCACACCGACATCGGCGCCCCGTTGAGCATTGGGCGCGATGTCACCATCGGCCACATGGTGATGCTGCATGGGTGCACGATCGCCGACACTTCTCTCATCGGCATCAAGGCGACCATCCTCAATCACGCGAGCATTCCGAGCTTTTGCCTGGTAGGGGCGCATGCGCTGGTGACCGAGCGGAAGAGCTTCGAGGAAGGCTCTCTCATCACCGGCGCGCCCGCGCGCCTCGCGCGCAAGCTTGACGAGCAGCAGCGTCAGTTCATCCGGTTCTCCGCCCACCACTATGTCGAGAACTGGAAGCGCTACCGGCGCGATCTCAAACCGGGCCGGTTCGCCTAACTCTCGCCGCCGCGCCTTCACACCCTCGCCACGGGGGGCTACACAAAATTCATGTCATGGACATCGACGTGAGCACCGAAGAACCGCCGGCTCAAGCTGCGCCCGAGCCGCCCGCGGAGACGGCGCCGGCGGCGGTTGCGCCCGCGCAGAGCAACCTCTCCGGCAACGGCCCCGCGCTCGTCATCATCGGCGTCATTATCGCCGTTGCACTCGTTGTTTTCGTGGTGTCGCAAGCCGGTTCGTGGTTTGCACCGCGGCCCCACAACGAGGCCTATTTGGTTCAGCCTTACACGCCGCCCTCACAACTTATCAGCGCTGGAGACCACGTGCTTGCGCATGCGCGGCCCGAACTCACGAGCCCTGGCGTCGTGATGTTCGGTCCCGGTGTCGCGCTCACCATCACCGGCCGCGTGTCGCGCGGTTTCGGCGATGATTGGTACGCAATCGCCTGGAATGGGCAGACCGCCTTCATCCGCCAGCAGGACGCAAGGCCGGGTGTGGCGACCGCACCGCCGCCGACCGCGGCGCACGTCGCCGCACCGCCGCACGAGGTGGAAAAGCCGGATGTCCAAGATCAGACGGGCTTCCCCGATCTCGCGCCGGCGCCGCCCGCGCCGGAGTCCGGTCCGTTCGAACTGAGCGGCGTGCGCTGGTCCAGCCGTCCCGGCCGGCGCGATGTCGAGCGCGCTTATCCGAGCCGTGCGCTCTACGAAAACCAATCCGGCCACGTGACGCTCGATTGCGTCGCCGCCGCCAGCGGCGCGCTCGATTGCTCGGTCGGCACGGAGCTGCCGCGCGGCTACGGTTTCGGCGCCGCCGCGCTCAGCCTGTCACGACAGTTCCGACTTGAGCCGACCACCAGCGATGGCCGCTCCGTGGCGGGCGGTCATATCCAGGTGCCGGTCGAGTTCCGGGCCAACTGAGGCGCGCCTAGGCCGAAGCCGCAAGCAATCGCTGCGGGCCCGGAATGCCCGATAACTCGGCGTCGCCCCTGTCCTCGAAGGTAATGCCCGAGCCGGCGACAAGGTCGGAGACGACGCGCGACACCAACACTTCGCCTGCCTTCGCCTTCGACATCACCCGGGAGGCAACGTGGACCGCCACACCGCCGATATCCTCGCCGCGGACCTCCACCTCGCCCGTGTGCAGACCCGCCCGCACCGACAGCCGCAGCCTCGCAAGCGCGGGGTCCATTCCCAGCGCACAACGGATGGCGCGGCCCGGACCGTCAAAGATCGCCAGTACGCCATCGCCGGTGGATTTGATCAGTCTGCCCCGGTGCTGTTCGATCAGCCGGCGCACGATGCGGTCGTGCTCGTCGAGCAGCTGTCGCCACGCGGAGTCGCCGATTTCCACCGCGCGCGCTGTAGAACCGGAAATATCGGTAAACAGAACCGTCGCCAGAATACGATCAAGCGACACCGGCTCGTCATGGTGGGAGCCAGTCACGAATTCTTCGATCGCCATGCAGTTTGCAGCGTAGTCGCCAGTTAGAAAGAAGTGATCGCCCCCATCCTGCTCGATCATCTTCGCGCCGGATATCAGGCTGGCCATGTATCGCCCGGATTCGATCGGAGCGGCTGTATCCGTCTTCCGGTGGATAATGAGCGTCGGCGCCCGGATTTGCGGCAGCAGCGCCAACACGTCCAATTTCATGTTGGACTCCAGCATCGCCCTGAAGTTTCCCGGGCTGCACGACTGGCGCTCGCAGCGCGCGGCGAGTTCGATCCGCTCGGACCCGCCCGAAAACATCGTCGGCGCCAGAAACGCGAGGAAACGCCCGCTACCATAGGCGCTGAGGATCAGATCTTTGTCTTCCTCTCTCGCGCCCCATTCATAACCATCGGACCGAGCAAACTTGGGTACGCCGTGCATAACGACGAGATGACTGATTTGTTCGGGGAAGGTTGCAGCGAAATAGCCGGCAAGCGCCGCTGCCTCGGATATGCCGACGAGAACCACGCGATTCATGCCAAGTTCGCGCATCACGGCGCGAACGTCGTCTACCCGTTGTTCGAGCGTGATCGCGCCGCTCACGCGATCGGATAAACCCTGACCGCGCTTGTCGAAGACCACCACGCGCGCGAACTTGGCCAGGCGGGCAAAGAAGTCCGTGTAGCCCGGAATATCGTGAAACAGTTCAACATTGTTGATGATGCCGGGCGCCACAACCAAGTCGATGGGGCCGTCTCCCATGACTTGATACGCGATGCTTGCATCGCCTGATTGGGCAAATCGCGTGGTCGGCAAGCGCGAAGAGGACACGGGGCTTTTCCCTGGCCGAGCCGCGAGACTAGAGTAGCCGGACGCTTCGTGACAATCGCGCTTACGTGTCGCCGCATCGCAAGCTTAGGCGACCGACGGCTGGAGGCGCGGTAGGGCGTTTACAGGGCGCTCACAGGCGCCTGGGCTCCGGGCGGAGCGGGCCGTTCCAGACTTTGCCGATGCGCACATCCGTCTCCGGCCCGAGGTTGAACCAGGCCAGCCGATCGCGGGTCGCATCGATCACAACGAAGCGGTCGCCGGTTTCCAGCGTTTGCGACAGCGCGTTGCGGATGACGCCGGCCGAGTGCTTGGTCCGCACCAGCCAAAGGTGGGGTGCGAGGTCGCACACCGCGCCCATGCCTTCGAGCGCCGCCAAAAACGCCATTGTCGCGCCAGAATAGATTTCCGCGTGCACGAATACGTTCGCCGCCTCGGCCGGATCGTTGGCGGGCGATGGCGTGCGCAGGCCGCGCAGCGACATCACTTTGCGCGCCTCGATCCAGCCCTCGTCGGGATTGTCGGCGACCATCGTCGAGGGACGCACCCGGCCTTCCGACATGAAGCGCGCCATCTGCTCGATCGTGTACGGCCCGAACGCACGGTCGCGGATCTGCACCCACCAGTGTTTGGCGCCAGGGTTAAGGCGAACGACCTCGCTCACGGCTTGCTCCGTTTCGACACGGAGGCGCTCGCTCGCGGCCTCCTGCCAGGCGAAGCACAGCAACGCGCATGCCGCGCGCGGTTAGGTTCTCGTTAGGATTGCGGGCGCTGGCCGCGAGGGTCGAAGTCGACGGCGAATCCGCCCTCGATCATGCGCGCCACGCGCCCGTAAACGCCGCCAATGCGCACCCAGGCGCCGATCGGCGGGGCGGTGCGCCGGGTATGGATGGTTACCCCGGTGAGTGAGAAGTCGACGACTTCGCCTTCATAGGCGTCGCCCGCCCCATGTTCGATGCGCACCGTGCGCGCGGGCTCGCGCGGGACGATGCGATGCGCCGGCTGCTCGATGCCGAGGTCCTGATTAATGGCGAGCGTCAGCTGCTCGGCGAGTTTCTCTCGCTTGTGGGCGCTGAAGTCGAAGATCACGGCAACTTCGCCTTCACCACATTTGCGCGCGACCTTGCCGGAGACCCGCCCAAAGCCATCGAGGTAAAGCACGACTTGCTGGCCGACCGGCGGTGCGTCGGGCGTGATGATGCGGACATCGCCAGGAGACATGTCAGCCGTGCGGCAATCATGCTCCTGGCCGCCAGCGCCCAGCATCCGCCCGGTTACGGCGATGGGCAGGCGGCGAAAACGCCGCCGCTCCTGTGTCTGGACGCGTCGCAAGCTGAGGCGCGTGGCGGCGGCGGCGAGATCGAGCTTGCGGGCGGTCGTCGGCATGGCAACCTAAATGCACGTTTACCGTAAAGGTTTGCTTAAGCTTTGCGGCAGGTGTCAGGTATTCGGAGGTCTGACTTGCCGGCGCGTCATCTCGACGCCTGCGCGCAGCCTCTGTTACCTGATGCCTGATACCTGACGCCTGGGAGCCTGACGTGGCTGAATCAGTGGACGGACAACGGTTCGATTATGTCATCGTCGGCGCCGGCAGCGCCGGCTGCGTGTTGGCCAACCGGCTGACCGAAGACCCGAACGTGAAAGTGGCCTTGCTGGAGGCGGGCGGGCGCAACGGCTCTTTGCTTGTGCGCATGCCCGCTGGCGTCGGCAACCTCATCCGGGCCAAGGGCGTCTCCAACTGGGGCTTCGAGACCGTCCCGCAGAAACATCTCGACAACCGTCGTCTCTATCAGCCGCGCGGCAGAGGCTGGGGCGGATCGTCGGCGATCAACGGCATGATCTACATTCGCGGCCACGCGCGCGATTACGACCAGTGGCGCCAGATGGGGCTCGCCGGCTGGGGCTACGCCGATGTGCTGCCGTACTTCAAACGCGCGCAGCATCACGAGGATGGCGCAGACGCCTGGAACGGCGACAGCGGCCCGCTCTGGGTGTCACGCGGCCCGCCTGGTGATCCGATCTACAAGGCTTTCATACAGGCTGGCGCACAGGCCGGCTACAAAGTCACGCGCGACTTCAATGGCCGTCAACAAGAAGGCGTGGGTCCCTACCATCTGACCATTCGCGATGGCGAACGCTGGAGTGCGGCCGCCGCCTATCTCAATCCGATCGTGGCGCTTCGGCCCAACCTCACGGTCATTTCCAACGCTTATGCCGGGCGCATCATCATCGAGCGCTCCCGCGCCGTCGGGGTCGAATATTCCTCCGGCCCCGGCAAGCCGACGAGCCGAGTCATCGCTACACGTGAAGTGCTCGCTTGCGGCGGCGCGTTCCAGTCGCCGCAATTGCTGCTCTTGTCCGGCATCGGACCGGCCGACGAACTGCAGAAGCTCGGCATCCCCGTCGTGGTCGATGCGCCCGACGTCGGTCGCAACCTCCAGGATCACCTCGACGTCAGCATCATCTACGAGATGACCAAGCCGATTTCGATGTACTCGAAGACGAAGGGCCTGAAGCAGCCGCTGATAGGTTTGCAGTACGCCTTCACCAAAACCGGCCCCGGCCGCACCAATCACCTGCACGCCGGCGGTTTCCTCAAGACTCGCGGGGAACTGGATCGCCCCGATATCCAACTGCATCTCGTCAATGCCGTGATGATCGATCACGCCAAAGTGCAGCCCGACCGCGACGGCTTCACCATTCACGCCTGCCAACTCCGGCCGGAAAGCCGGGGAACGGTGAAGCTCGCCTCGCGCAATCCATTCGACGCGCCGCTGATCGATCCCAATTATCTCGACACGGACAACGACCGCCACACCATGCGCGACGCCGTCCGCATCGTGCGCCAGATCGTCGCTCAGCACGCCCTCGATCTTTATCGTGGCGTCGAGATGCGGCCAGGCCCGCATGTCCGCACCGACGCCGAGATCGACGCTTGGGTCCGCCACTCGGGGGAAACCATCTATCACCCGGTCGGCACGGTTCGCATGGGCGCCGATCCGAAGGCGCCTCTCGACGAACACTTGCGTGTCCGCGGCGTCGAGTCGCTTCGGGTGATCGATGCCTCGGTGATGCCGACGCTTGTCGGCGGCAACACCAACGCGCCCACCATCATGATCGCCGAGAAGCTGGCCGACATCATTCGCGGCAAGCCGACGCTGCCCCCGCAGGACGCACCCATCGCCGAGGACGAACTCGCGCACGCTTGAGGATCGAGCGACTTCGTACTCAGTCGTTGACAACGACAAGCCGCATGCCGCGCGGCTCCTTGGCGAGCGGCGGATGCAGCGATCCCACCCGCAGACGGCGTATGTGCTGTCCGCTGAGAAACGCCTCGCTGCCAAGCGCTTGAAACATTCCAAGCAGGCGCACGCCGAAAGGCTGGTCGAGCTTGAGCGGCGTCAGCAGCAGTTCGGCGCCGAACTGGCGTTTATCGGCGGTGTCCGCCACGATGCGTGCGATCGCCGGTTCGCCAGCCGACAGGGTGGCGTCGATCAACGCATTGATCAGGTGCAGGTCTTGCTCAAGGAAGAGGCTGGCGAAGTCGTGATCGCGCAAGTCGCGCCCGAAAAGCTTGACGAGATCGGCGCCGAAAGTGCGGATCGGCATTCGGCCGTCCTTGCCGCGCTCGATCACGAAAAGGCGCTCCAGCACCTGATCGGCGCCGCCTTTCTTCGGTCTTGCGGTGGTGTTTCCAGCCAATGCGCGGCCGTACGCGAGCAGCGCACGCGTATCCGGGTGGAACGTCTCTTCGCCCATCATCGCGCGTGACAGTCCGTGTCGAGTGGAACGCGGAAGCCCACGCAAGCTCTGCGCCCAGGTTTGTACGCGAAAACCGTTCATGGCCGGGAGACGTTCGCGTGGGGCGCGAGATTTGGCCCGGCGCTTGCAGCGCGCCAAGCGAGATTTCGTGAGGAACGCCGCATGGCTGTTTCAATCCGGTACGCTATTGCGTTCTCCGCCTTCGGCTTGGCGGCCCTCGGATATGCGCTGCTCTAGAACAGTCCGGCGCTGTCGCCGCGTTCGCGCCGTGCGCGGACTCAGCGGTCAAACCTCCCGTGGCGGCGTCTTGGCCGCGAATTTCGCCAGGCAGCGTGGGTAGAGTTCGTGCTCGAGCGCGAGCAGGCGCTGCGCCAGCGTTTCAGGCGTGTCGGCAGCCTCGATCGGCATCCTCGCCTGGCCGAGAACTTCGCCGGCGTCGACTTCCTCGACCACCAGATGCACTGTCGCGCCGTGCTCCTTGTCGCCAGCTTCGAGCGCGCGCGCGTGCGTGTTGGTGCCCGGATATTTCGGCAGCAACGATGGATGAATGTTCAGCAGACGCCCGCTCCAAGCGCGCACGAAGAACGGCGTCAGCACCCGCATGAACCCAGCGAGGGCGACGATGTCGATGCGGCGCGCACGCAGCACTGCGTCGATTGCGCGCTCGAACGCTTCGCGATCCTTGCCGAAGCGCTTGTGATCGACGGTCAGCGCTTCAATTCCAGCCTCGCGAGCACGTTGGAGGCCTTCGACATCGGGGACGTTGGAAATGACGAGCACGATCTCGT
>JAFEDV010000504.1 GCA_018241475.1 Pseudomonadota bacterium
CGTCGACGGCGCCTGGGCCCGGCGCGATGGCGACGCGTACGCCGGCGCGTTGCAGCAGCGCCGCATTGTCGAGCCGCGCCCCCCGGCGCTCGAAATGGTCCGGAAGATCGACGAGCGGATCGATCAGCACCGGAACGTCAGCGCGGTGCAGTTCGTCGGCCACCAGCCAAGCTTCGGCGCCGCCATGAATGATGAAGTGCAACTGCGGATTAGCGCGCTTCACCCGCAGCAATTCGCGAATGTCGGTGGCGCTCTCGATATGAACGAGGAACGTGCCCTGCCCGCGCGCGAATGGCGCCAGCGCCGCGGCGTCGATCTCGTTGAGGACGGCCCCGCCTTGGCCGCGCCGATACCGCTCCGGGTATTCCCGCGCGTCGCGCAGCGCCGCTTCGAAAGCAGGCCACGAGGCGGCGCGCGAGCCGCCGACGCGCTGTCCGCCGGTCTCGCCAAGCTCGACCACCATGAAGGCGCGTCGACGGAAGACGCTGTCAGGCAGGCCGCTCATCGAAACGAGCGCGCCGCGGCCGCCGAACATGGAAGCGGTGGCGTCCGACGCAATGGCGGCGCGCGTCACCCCTTCGATGCGGGTGATTGGAATGGCCGTGACCATCGGATTGAAGGCGCGACCGGCGTCAGCGGCTGCGCCGACGAGCGACCCGGTGACGTTGGCGTCGTTGGGGGCGCCGGAGCCGCCGATTTCGGCCAGGCCCACCTCGCTCATCGCCGCAAAGGCGCCGGGGGTGACCCACTTGCCGGTAGCATCGATGATGCGGGCGCCGCTTGGCGCGGCGATGTTGGCGGCGACCGCGGCGATGCGGCCATCGACGATGAGCACATCACCATGATCGAGCGTGCCGGCTGCGCCTTCGGTGACGACCCGGCCGCCACGGATCAACACGGTCTCGGCGCTCGCCGGCGCAGTCAGAATGCAGGCGAACAGGAAAGCCAGAAGCGATTTCATGGGCGGCTCTCCCGGTAGGTCTGTCCG
Source organism: Pseudomonadota bacterium (assembly GCA_018241475.1). GTDB lineage: Bacteria > Pseudomonadota > Alphaproteobacteria > Caulobacterales > Aquidulcibacteraceae > Vitreimonas. The sequence goes on from JAFEDV010000504.1 coordinate 989, forward strand.
AGTTCGAAGTCTGAGAAGTGCTGCTGGTCTTGGCCGCGCTGATAGACCTGTGCGCCATCGATGAAGACGCGTTCCGCTACGGCGTAGGTCGAGAGCGGGTTGGCGGACCAAAGGACGACGTCGGCGCGCTTGCCGGGCGCCAGCGTGCCGGTCTGGTCCTCAATGCCGAGAGCGCGCGCGGGGTTGCGCGAAAGCCACTCCCAGGCCTCCCCGTCGGAAATGTTGAGCCCGGCGCGCCTGCCGGCGGAGAGCGCTTTCGCGGCTTCCTGGTTCAGACGCTGGATGCCGACCTCGCTGTCGGAGTGCACCATGGCGCAGCCGCCGCGGGCGTGAACGAAGGCAATATTCTCGCGAATGCCGTCATACGCCTCGATCTTGAAACCCCACCAATCGGCCCACATGGCCGCACAAATGTGCTCACGATTCAGAAGATCGACGATCTTGTAGGCCTCCACGGCGTGGTGGAAGGCGGCGATGTGGAAGCCGAATTCGTGCGAGATTTGGATCGCGGTCGCCATTTCATCGGAGCGATAGCAATGCCACTGAACGCGGATTGAACCATCCAGCACGCCCGCCAACGTTTCGAGCTGCAAATCTCGATCCGGCGGATCGCCCTGTGGGTGCTCGCGGTAGTGCTGCCAATGCCGGCGATAGGCCTGCGCACGGATAAAGGCTGCTCGATAGCCAGCGACATTGCCCATCGTCGTCGACGGAAATTGGTTGCGACCGCCGTAAACGCGAGAGGGATTTTCACCACACGCCATCTTCAAGCTTTGCGGCGCGCCCGGAAACAGCATCTGTTGGGTAGTGACCGCGCCTAAAACCGGGCGAATGGTTTGGCCGCGACCGCCGAACAGATTTGCGGAGCCCGGCAGGATGTGCAGCGTGGTGACGCCGCCCGCGAGCGCGCGCCCGAAACCCGGATCTTGCGGCCAAATTGAGTGTTCTGCCCAAACTTCAGCGCGATCGGGATCCGTGGCTTCGTTGCCGTTCTGCGTCGCATCGATCGCGGGTGAGGGGTAGACGCCGAGGTGTGAATGCGGGTCGATGATGCCCGGTGTGACATACCTGCCGCGGCCATCGATAATGGTTGCGCCGGCGGGCGCGGTGAGGTTCTGACCGACCTGCGAGATGTGCCCATCCGACATCAGCACATCGGCGTTCTGCAATGTCGCGCCATTGCCATCGAACACGGTGGCGCCTCGGATCAATGTCGGAACCGATGGCCGCGGCGTGTAGGTCGAAGCATAGGCCCCATTGTTCGGGTCGGTCGGCGTCGTGTCGGCGTGATGCGATGTGGTCGCGCATGCCGACAATCCGAACACCCCGAGTCTCACAATGATGGATCTCAGTCTGGCCCGCATCGGCGCTTGCCCCCTTGGAAAGTGGCGGCATCTGAGGCGCCGCCGTTCGATGCAGCAAGCGCTTTCACGCCAAACGGGAGAATTCCCGCGACGAAGCCGACTTAGATCACAGCTTAGATCACGCGTTCGACGCCCTTGGCCGCTTTCAGGGCGGCGCGCGCGCCGGCGCCGGCCGGAACCAGCTGATTTGCACTCAGTTCGACTTCGCGGCCATCCTGAAGCCGCAGCACCAGCCTAAGCCTGCGCGCCTCGCCGGTCTGCGCCTTGGGCAAAGCGGCGATCGTTCGCGCCAGCACTTCAAGCGGCGCGCCCTCTTTGACGACAATCCGCAAATCCTCGGTCGTGCGCGCTTCCGCCGCCTCGACCGGCTCGAACGTGTCACCGGCGAGCTTCAGGTCTCCATCGCGGTAGCGGACGCGGCCGCGGAAGACGTAGGCCTTGCCTACCTCCAACGTTTCGCGCGCAAGCGCGACGTGTTCCGGCATCACAAGCGCTTCGAAATCGCCCGTGGGATCGGACATCGAAACGTAGGCCAGCGTTCCGCCTGACATCGCCGGCCGGTATTGAATGCGTCTGACGACGCCGGCCATCGGGTATGAGCGCGGCTCGGTTTCTCCCTCCTCGAGGATGTCCGCGAAGGTCGAATAGCGCTCGCCCCCATCGAGGAAGAAGTCCGACAGCGGATGACCTGAAAGATAAAACCCGACGCTCTCGCGCTCGGCGTCCAGGCGATCCTGCGCCGACCAAGCAGGCGCCTTCGGGAATACCGGCCGCGCGCTTGGCTCCTCGGCGCCGAAGAGGCTGGTCTGCGCACTCGCGCGCTCCTCGGCGACCCGCTGTGCGTACGACGCCACCATCTCACAGGCGGCAAGCGCGCGAGCGCGATCTGGTTCGATGGCGTCCAATGCGCCTGCCTTGGCGAGGTTTTCAAGCTGGCGACGGTTGATCGCCTTGGGGTCCAGCCGTTCGGCGAAGTCATGAAGCGCCCTGAATGGGCCTCGCGCTTTGCGCTCTGCTGTCACGCTTTGCATGGCGATTACGCCTACGTTGCGCACTGCGCCCAGCGCATAGCGCACAGCTACGCCATTTTCGGTTTGCTCGACGCTGAAATCCGCCTCGGAAGTATTGATGTCCGGCGGCAGCACATCGACGCCGATGCGCCGGGCGTCTTGGTGGAAGCTCGCCAGCTTGTCGGAGTTGGAGATATCGAGGCTCATCGACGCAGCGACGAAATCGACGGGATAATGCGCCTTGAGGAACGCCGTCTGATAGGCGATCACGGCGTAGGCGGCGGCGTGTGATTTGTTGAAGCCGTAGCCGGCGAACTCCTCGACGAGATCGAAGATGTGCGACGCCAGCGCCTCACCCACCCCGCGCGCCTTCGCGCCGTCGATGAAACGCGACTTCTGCTTGGCCATTTCCTCGGGCTTCTTCTTGCCCATGGCGCGGCGCAGGAGGTCGGCCTCGCCGAGCGAATAGCCGGACAGAACCTGGGCGATCTGCATCACCTGCTCTTGATAGACAATGACGCCGTAGGTCTCTTCGAGGATGGGTTTCAGCGTCTCGTGCAGGTAGTCTGGCTGCTCTCGTCCGTGCTTCACGTTCGCGAACCGATCGATGTTCTTCATCGGGCCAGGGCGGTAGAGTGAGATCAGCGCGATAACGTCCTCCAGCGTCGTCGGCTTCACCTTGCGCAGGGTGTCGCGCATGCCCTGACCTTCGAGTTGGAACACGCCGAAAGTCAGGCCCGACTGCATCAGCTCATAAGTCTTGGCGTCGTCATACGGCATGTTAGCGAGGTCGAGTTTGACGCCCCGCGCGCCAAGGAATTTCACCGCGCGGTCGATGACGTCGAGCGTCTTCAGCCCAAGGAAGTCGACTTTCACGAGGCCCGCGGCCTCAACCCACTTCATATTGAATTGTGTCGCCGGCATATCCGAGCGCGGATCGCGGTAGAGCGCGACAAGCTCTTGCAGCGGCCGGTCGCCGATGACGACGCCAGCGGCGTGGGTGGAAGCGTTCCGATAGAGTCCTTCTAGTTGCAGCGCCGTATCCAGGAGCACACCGACTTCGGGCTCGAGGGTCCGCGCCTCCTTGAGCTTCGGTTCGATCTCGATCGCCTCGGCCAGCGTCACCGGATTTGCCGGGTTGGCGGGCACCAGCTTGGCCAGGCGATCCACCTGGCCGAACGGCAGCTGCATGACGCGCCCCACGTCGCGCAGCACCGCACGGGCTTGCAGCGTGCCGAAGGTGATGATTTGAGCGACGCGCTCGGCGCCGTACTTGTTCTTGACGTACTCGATGACTTCGCCGCGCCGCTCCTGGCAGAAGTCGATATCGAAATCCGGCATCGAGACGCGTTCGGGATTGAGGAAGCGCTCAAACAGCAGGCCCCAGCGCAAAGGATCGAGATCGGTGATGGTGAGCGCCCAGGCGACAACGGAGCCCGCGCCCGAACCACGCCCTGGACCGACGGGGATGCCGTTGGCCTTCGCCCATTTGATAAAGTCGGATACGATCAAGAAGTAGCCCGGGAACTTCATCTGGGTGATGACGTCGAGTTCGTAGACGAGCCGATTTCTGTACTCTTCTTCCGGCGCCGCGAGCCGATCGCCCAACGCCTTCAAGCGGGCCTTCAATCCTGCCTCTGCCTGAGCCTTCAGCTCTGCAGATTCGTCGCGTCCGCGTTTGGTGTCGAACGCCGGCAAGATTGGCGCCCGATTCTCGACTCGGAATGCACAGCGGCGCGCGACTTCGGCACTATTGCCTACCGCTTCGGGCAAATCCGAGAAGAGCGCGGCCATCTCCTCCGCGCTCTTGAAATAATGCTCCGGCGTGACACGCGGCCGATCTTCCTCACCGAGGTAGGACGAAGCGGCGATGCACAGCAGAGCGTCATGGGCGCCGTGATCGGCGCGCGCCTTGAATCGAATGTCGTTGGACGCGACGAGCGGCAACCCGCGTCTGTAGGCAAGCTCGATGAGCGCGCCTTCGGTTTCGGCCTCGACGCGTTCCGCATGCCGCTGAAGCTCTACGTAAAGACGGTTGGGAAATTTCGCCGCAAGCAGGCTCAGCAATTCGTCGGCACGCGCATCCTGGCGCTGATCGAACAGCTGTGTCAGCGGACCTTCCGCGCCGCCGGTCAGAAGCAGAAGGCCTTCGCTGTTGTCGTACAGGCGTTCGATGGATACGTGCGGCTCTTCGTGCGCGCCGACATCCAGATACGCGCTGGTCGAAAGTCGCATGAGGTTGGCGTAGCCCTCGTGGTTCTGCGCCAGCAGCGCCAGAACGCCATCGACGCCGCCCTCCCCCTTGACGGCGAGCGCCAGGCCGACGATCGGCTGCACCCCGACATCGGCCGCAGCTTCGGAAAACTCAAGCGCGCCGAAGAGATTGTTGGAATCGGTCAGCCCCAGCGCCGGCATCTCGCGCGCGGCGGCGAGCTTGGTCAGGGCCTTCACCTGAAGCGCGCTTTGCAGCAGCGAATACGCCGATCGAGCGCGAAGGTGGATAAAGGGCGGGGCCATTGATTCTCTGAGGCTGAAGATAGTCGCTTCGGCGCCCAGGCCGAAGGACCTCAGCGCTGCCGCACCAATTTGTGGTGCTCGAGGGACATCACCCGGTCCATGTATTTCGCAAGCTCAAGATTGTGGGTGGCGATAAGCGCGGCCGCGCCTTCATTTCGCACCAGATCGGAAAGCGCCCCGAATACTTGCGTGGAGGTGTCGGGGTCGAGGTTGCCCGTGGGCTCGTCCGCAAGGATGAGCGCTGGATTGTTGACCATCGCGCGGGCAATGGCGACACGCTGCTGCTCGCCTCCGGATAGCTGCGCGGGCTGGTGATGAACGCGCTCGGACAATCCCATGACCCCAAGCAGGCGCTCGGCCGCCGCCAGAGCCCGCCTCTTCGGAACGCCGGCAATAATCGCAGGCAGCGCCACGTTCAAGAGCGCGTCGAACTCGGGAAGCAAGTGGTGGAATTGGTAGACGAAGCCGATCCGCGTGCGGCGGATCGCGGTGCGCTGATCGTCGTTCAGAGCCCAGGCGGAGCGGCCTTCGATTTCGACATCGCCGCCGCTCGGTCGTTCCAGCAGGCCCGCGGCGTGAAGCAACGAAGACTTGCCCGAACCGGATGGGCCAACGAGGCCGACGATCTCACCGGCCCGAACGTCGAGGTCCACGCCGTCGAGCACGACAAGTTCGCTGTCGCCGGACCTGAAGCGGCGCTCAAGCCCCCGCAGCTGGAGCACGGTCGCGGCCGTGGCGACGGCGTCATTCATAGCGCAACGCCTCCACCGGATCGAAGCGCGACGCCCACCAGGCCGTCAGCAAGGTCGACGTGAAGTTCACCGCAATTGTGAACAAGACGACCATGGCGATCTCGCCGAAATCCAACTTTGCCGGCAACGTGTCGAGTGAATAGACAGTGCCTGGGAAGATGTCGAAGCCGACAACGGCGGAGAGAAAATCCTGGATGGGCTTGATGTAAACGCAGAACGCGATCGACAAGATGAGCCCCAGTGACAGGCCCAAGACTCCGAGGCTTGCGCTCGCGAGAAAGAAGATGCGCATGATCGCGCCCTTGGTGGCGCCCATCGTGCGCAAGATGGCGATGTCTCGGCTCTTGTTCTTCACCAGCATGATGAGCCCGGTGACGATGTTGAGCGCCGCAAGCGCAACGACGAACATCAGGATAAGCCGCATCACGTTGCGCTCGACCACCAGCGCGTCCGCGAGGCCCTGGCTGTTGGCGCGCCAGTCATAGATGGTGACGTTGGGACCCAACCGCGATCTCAAATCCATCATCACAGGAACCGTGCGGTCAGGATTGCGTATGCGGATTTCCAGTTCGTCGGCGCCGTCGCCGCGCCCGAACAGAATCTGCGCCTGTTCGAGCGGCATGTAGATAAGGCCGGAATCGAACTCCGCCATGCCGACGCTGAAGACGCCCCCGATCAGGAAGGACTTCCTCCGCGGGGTCAGCCCGAACGGGGTTTGGGCGCCTTGCGGCGACAACAGCGACAGCGCCATGCCCTGCTGGACACCCAATTGCTCAGCCAGGCGGTTGCCGATCAGGATCGTCGGCGCCTCAACACCTTGGAAGCCCGTCAAGTTTCCGCCCGGACGGATGCTGCGCGAGACGATGGTCAGCGCCTGCAGGTCGGCGCGCGGAATGCCGCGCACGACGACGCCGGCCGCAATCCCCTCCGACGTCGCCAGCGCCTGCGCGTTGATGATCGGCGTCACGTGCAGCACGTCCGGGGTGTCGCGCGCCAGTCGCGCCAGGCGATCGATCTCGGCGCGCGGCAGATTGCGAACGTCCACGAAGACGTGGCCGTTCACGCCGAGAATGCGCGACAGCAGGGTCTCGCGAAAACCGTTCATCACCGACATCGTGACGATCAGCACGAACACCGCCAGTAGAATTGCCAGCACCGAGATGATGGAGATCAGCGCCACACCGCCATGCTGGCGCTTGGCGCGGAGATACCGCCCCGCCAGCATGCGTTCGAACAGACCAAATGGCGCCGCAGCCATCAGTACGCCCGCGCAATCAGGATTTCCTCGACGCCCGGCTTACCTGTAAACACACATGGGCCGAACGATGAGGGCTGTTTGAGCGGAGCGTTGCGGATGGTGAGCTTCAGCGTTTTCAAGCGCTCACCCGCCTGCTCCAAGGCAGCGCCAGTGGGTCTCGACCAGGCGACGCGGGCCCAGCCCTTGACCTCGCTCTCATCGTCGCCCGCGCCATAATAGGCGGCGAGGTCGTCCCAGGATTTCAGGTCCGAGCGAATATTGGCGTTCAAGCGTTCGCTCGCTTCGTCGAACAGCTGCTTTTGGATCGCTTCAAGCAATCGCGGCGCCTGCGCGACAAAATCGCCGCGCACAACGGATGTCGATTTCACCTTCTCGCCTTCGCGCAGTGCGGTGCGCCGGATGAACGTCACCTGTTCATTCGCCGCGTCGCGGGGACCGATCTCACAAATGATGGGTGCGCCGCGGCGCACCCAATCCCAGCGTTTATCGGTGGGCTTGGCGTCCTTCGTATC
>JAFEDV010000505.1 GCA_018241475.1 Pseudomonadota bacterium
GATCCCTTTGCGCGCGGCGCCGGCAGCGCATCGAGAAGGATCTCGAACGCCAGCGCCGGCGGCTCGACATCGAGCGCCTTCAAGGTTCGCGGATGGATTTCGCCGAACACCGCGACCGTCTTATTGCCGAGCTTCAGCGCCCCCGCGCGTCCCGGCCGCCACCAGGGTGGCGCATCGCTCGACGTCTGCAGCGACGCCACCGGCGCGCCGATGGCTTCGAGCACCATCAGCGCGTCGCGCTTCACATCGAAGATATCTGGCTGCGGCGCGGCGCGCCAATGCCGCGGCGGCCGCGCGCGCCACACCGCACTGATGGTGCGCTCCTGACCTGCGTCATTGCTGTTGCGATAGATCGGCCCGGCTTCGAACAGCCGCGCATCGTCGAAACCGCGGTTGGCGTTCTGCTGCGCGGCGACCAACAGCGCCGGCAAAATCGACGGCCGCATGCAATCGAGTTCCGACGAGATCGGATTGGCGACCAGCATCTCCTCACCGCCGCCGCCGAACAGCTGCGCCTGCGCGCGCGAACAGAAGCTCCACGTCACCGCCTCGAAATAGCCGAGCGCGGCGATGGCCCGCTTGCCGAGCCGCGCCCGGCTCTCGCCGACGCTGGCCTGGGGCGCCCGGAAGCCCGGCGCGCGCGGCGGCTCGAGCGTCGGCAGCTTGTCGTAGCCTTCGATGCGCGCAACCTCCTCGACAAGATCGGCTTGGCCTTCGACATCCCGCCGCCAAGTCGGCGGCTGCACGACGATGCGCTTGCTGCCCTGCCCTTCGGCGCTGGTCTCGAAGCCAAGATCCCTCAGCACCGCGCGCACGCGCGTCGGCTTCACATCGATGCCCGCCAGCGTGCGCACGCGATCCGGATCGAAGGTCACCGGCTTCGGGGGCGCTGGAATGTCGCCGGCCAGCATGATCTCGCTCGGCTCGCCGCCGCAGATATCCATGATCATGCGCGTCGCCAGTTCGACGCCCGGTACGATGAAGCCAGAGTCGACGCCGCGCGCGAACCGATATTGCGCATCGGTGGTCAGCGCCAAAGCGCGGCCGGTCTGATGCGTAATGGTCGGATCGAAATACGCGCTCTCGATCAGCACATCGACGGTCGCTTCGGTGCAGCCCGAATACTCGCCGCCAATGACGCCGCCCAAGCCCAGCACCCGAGCATCGTCGGCGATCACGCACATTGCTGGCGTGACATCGTAGACCTTGCCGTTGAGCGCCAGAAAGCTCTCGCCTTCACGCCCCATGCGCGCGCGCACCGCGCCGGAGAGCTTCGCCACGTCATAGACATGCAGCGGACGCGAGCGGTCGTGGGTGATGAAATTGGTGATGTCGACGAGCGCACTGATCGGCTTTTGCCCGATTCCGCGCAGCCGTCGCTGCAGCCATTCCGGCGACGGCCCGTTTTTCACCCCGCGAATGAACCGGCCCGCGAAGGCGGGACAAGCTTGCGGCGCTTCGGTCGCCACGCGCTGCGGCGACGGATAGCGGCCCGGCACAGGCAGCACCTGCTTGGTGATGTGCTTGCCGACTCCGGCGGCCGCCAGATCGCGGGCGACGCCGACAACGCCCAGCCAATCGGGACGGTTGGGCGTCACTTCGATCTCGATCACCGGATCGTTGAGACCCAGCGCTTCCGCCAGTGGCGTGCCGACCTTCAGTTCGGGATCGAGCTCGAGAATGCCCTCGGCGTCGGCATCGAGCTCGAGTTCGAAGCCGGAGCACAACATGCCGTTGGAGACGACGCCGCGCACTGGTTTCGGCTCGAGCGTAATGCCGGTGCCCGGAATGTAGGCGCCGATCGGCGCATAGACGGTGACGAGCCCGCCGCGCGCGTTGGCGGCGCCGCAGACGATCTCTTTCATCCCGTCGATCGTCTCAACCTGGCAGACTTGCAGCTTATCGGCGTTCGGATGTTTCGCCGCACTGACGACGCGCGCGACGGTGAACGCTTTGAGCTTCTCGCCGGAATCCTCGACGGCCTCGACCTCGAGGCCGGTCATGGTCATGCGCTCAACGATGTCGCCGACGCTCGCATCGGTCGCGAGATGCTCTTTGAGCCAGGAAAGCGTGAACTTCATTGCGCGAAACTCTTGGAAAGTTGGAGCGCGCGGCCTCCGGCCGCGCATGCGTCGCCGGAGGCGCCGCGCTCCGAATGATAATGCAGAGGCCCCATCACCCCACTCCCTGCGCCAAGCCGGGCAACAGGTACGGGCTGAAGCCGTAATGCTTCAGCCAGCGCGTGTCGGCGGCGAAGAAATCGCGCAGATCGGGCATGCCGTATTTCAGCATCGCCAGGCGATCGATGCCCATGCCGAAGGCGTAGCCTTGGTACTTATCCGGATCGATGCCGCAATTCTTGAGCACGTTCGGATGCACCATGCCGGAGCCGAGAATTTCCAGCCAATCGTCGCCGGCGCCGATCCGAATCGTGCCGCCGGAGCGGTCGCAGCCGACATCGACTTCCGCGCTCGGCTCGGTGAACGGGAAGTGATGCGGGCGGAAGCGCAGCCGCACGTCGTCGACTTCGAAGAACGCCTTGATCGCCGCGATCAGCACGCTCTTCAGATCCGCCATGGTGGTGGTCTCGTCGATGACCAGGCCTTCGATCTGATGCAACATCGGTGTGTGGGTGGCGTCAGAGTCTTTGCGGAAAGTGCGGCCCATGCAGATCATGCGAATCGGCGGTTTCTGCTTCAGCATGGTGCGCACCTGCACCGGCGAAGTGTGCGTGCGCAGCACTTTGCGTTCGCCGTCGTCGCCTTTTGCGTTCATGAAGAACGTATCCTGCGTCTCGCGCGCCGGGTGATT
>JAFEDV010000506.1 GCA_018241475.1 Pseudomonadota bacterium
GACGCCGTGGGGCATTACCGAAAGTGATCCCTGCATTCCATTGCTTGAGCGCCGTTCGCAAGTCTTGTCGGCGGCGCAAAGCAACTGGGTTCGCGATAAAATGAAGCCGCGCCCAGCAGACGCGGAGAAAGCCATCAAAGAATACTGGCCGTGATTGCGTGGGATATCTGCTGGACACCTCCGCACTGTCGGCGCTGACCCAGACGACGCATCCATTTCACGCGCCTATGCAGGGCGTCGTCGCTAACATTCCGAGCGGGAGCGCGATGTTCGCGTCCGTGGTCGCGTTGGCGGAAATGGAGTTTGGCCTTAACCAGATCATCGCGAACGGAGCGAACCCAACTCATATCGCTGAAGTTGCTGCGCGCCTCGCAATTGTTCGACAGTACACACGATTGGACATTACACACCACACTGCAACCAGCTACGCCGAGTTGAAATCGAAACTCGCGCAAAGCGTTCAACCTAGGGCTAACAGACAAGGACTAAGGCGATTTGTCGAAGAGTGGCAGGACGCCAACACCGGATGTCGTCTCCAAATCGACGAGAATGATCTTTGGATTGCCGCTCAAGCAAAGGAGCGCGACCTAGTGATCATCACAGGCGATCCAGACTTCCGAAAGCTTGAGCTTATCGATTCTGACGTTCATGCGATCTACATCTGCCCATAGCGCTTGAAAGTGGAGGCCGCGATGCCAACGGACGACGACAAGGGCCGGAGCGATGCTGAGATAGCGAGGCGGCGTGATGAGACCGTGCGGCGCATGATTGCCACACCGCCAAAGACGCAAAAGGGCGCGCCGAAGCGCGCCCCTCAATCGTCGCCCAAAGGCAAACGCGGCTCATAAGGATTCCAACCCGGCTTGTGCTGCGCCGGTCTTTTTCTCTTACGCGGAAGCGGGGTGGCCTTTAGGTATTCGCAGCGTGAGGCGCTTGCCAACTGTACCTTTGACTGCGCGCGCCGCACGCTCCTTGTCGTCCACGCCGAGCTTCACTCGGTTGTTGTGCCGGAATTCGAATTCAGCAACGTAGCGCGCGAGATATTTTTCGCCACAGTGCTGATAAACGCCGGTCATCCCTTTCTTGAAGACGCCGAAGAAGCCCTCAACGCTGTTCGTGTTCACGTCGCCGCGTGCATACTCGCCAGCCGCGTGCTTCACCGTTTCGTGGCTGCCCGTGTATTGATCGGCGCCGGTGTAAAGGCGGCTTTCGTCCGTTTGCAGACGAGTGTTTGGTTTTACGTTTTTCGTGATGATCCATGCGATCATATCTTTGTCAGCCGTGCCGACATGAAAGACACGCGCACGCCCGCCACGCTCTACAAGCGCCACGATAGCGCGCTTGTTTGCGGGACCGCGACCAAGCTTGGAGCGCCGAAACTTCCGGCCCTTTGTGTTGTATTCGACAGGCTCTTCGACGTAGCCGTAATATGTCTCGTCTGCCTCAACGATTTTGCCGTCGCCGCCGAGCGGGCCGCTGCTCCCGTGATCAGCCATGCCTTCACGGATGCGGTGCGCCATGAACCATGCTGTGCGATAGCTACCAATGCCGAGCATCCGTTGCAGCTGAAGCGCCGAAACGCCTTTCTTGCTGGCGTTCATCAAGTGCGTGGCAAGCAACCACTTCCGCATTGGGATGTGGCTGTCCTCGTACACGGTGCCCATCGTGGCGGTGAATTGGCCGCCGCATGAGCGGCAGTAGTAGAGCCCATCGCGCGCATGCTTCTTGCGCTTTGCGGCTTTGACCTCGTCGCGCTTCACAAGCGCGGCGTCGCCAACCACGCCACAGTGGAAGCAAACCGGTACGCCGTCCGCCCAACGCAGCGCTTCGAAGTGAAGGCGCGCGGCTTCATCGTCTGTAAAAATCGGATTGGTGAGATCGGCGGCTTCCATAGCCCTAATCTACGGCTAGGGGCGCTTTTGTCAAGTGCATAATTAGGCTTTTTTTCCTATCCGGCGGCGCGGCGTCCCTGCCCGAGGCCCATGCGCTTGGCCAAGGTCGAGCGTTCCTTTGCGTAGTTCGGAGCGACCATAGGATAGTCGTGCGGCAGGCTCCATTTCTGCCGGTATTCGTCCGGGCTCATCCCGTAACGGGTGCGTAAGTGCCGCTTCAGGGATTTGAACTTCTTTCCGTCTTCCAAGCAGATGATGTAATCGGCGGTGACAGATTTCTTGATCGCCACCGCTGGCTCTTGATTCAACTCCGCCGCCATAGGCGCAGCGCCCGCCACATCTTTCAGCGCTGCATGAACTGACTGGATGAGCCGCGGAAGTTCTTGCGACGGCAACTCGTTCGCTGACACGTAGGCCGACACAATGGTCGTCGTCATGCCCACCAACTCGTCCCTGCCATCCATTATTTGCCCGCCGCAAGGAAATTGCAGTCAACGCTTGAGCAAGTGGCAGTGGGCGCAGGGCGAGTCAATACCGGATCAATATTGACGAGGCATTATTCGTGTTTTTTCTATGCTGCATAAATAAAGTCTGGGGATTTACCTGATACTTTTCACTAAACGCCACGGAACAACAGGACTACAAGCAGTGCGACGCTTACAAGTGCGAATGGCCCCCATGCAAAAGCATTGGGGGCGTAAGGGCGATCGAGCCGTCGGACCAGCGCTGATATGACGCCGCCGCCGGCGCTCTGCAGTCGGGCGACGCCCTCCTGCGCGGAGCCATAGAGCCTTAGCATAATGATCCCCACCCAACGCGCCAGACTTGCCAGCGGCCCGCGGTAGAACGCGTCGACGTCCCACAACCGGAGAGCGCGTTCGCGCGGCGTGAGCCCAAGCGCCCACACAATGGCGTAGGCGATGCCCACCGCCCCCAGCGCCTCGAACTGCAGCGCCAGATGGCTCAGCGACAATGGCTGATACGACATCTCCGAAGGCAGGAAGCCGTAGAGCCATCCCGGCGCGACCCCGGTCGAGATGCAAAAGAACGACGCCACCGCCGCTCCCAGCAGCATCGAGAACGGCGCCTCGTGGATTTTGCGCACGGTCCCTTCGGCCGCTGCCGCGAAGGCGGGGCGCAGCGCGAAGGTGACGAGCAAAGCCGGTGCGATCGCCAGAACGGCAAGCCAGATCCAGCTCGTTTCCGGGCGCGCCAGGGCGTCGAGCGCAACCGCGAGTGTCGCAAACAGGGCCGTGCCCGGTGCGGCTGCCGCCGCCAGTCCGCAGAAGACGACAAGAGCCATCGTCACCGGCATCGTGCGCGTCAGCCCGGCCATCGCAGACAAGCGTGCGCCGCCTCTTCGCTCGACGATCGCGCCGAGCGCCATCTGCAGCGCGACAAAGGTAAACGTGGCGGCAAAGGCGTGCGCGGCCGCGGCCGCGAGCGCGAGCGGCGAACCAACTCCAATCAGCGCGACGCAGACCCCCGCGAGCGCGCTCATCCCGGCAGCCGCGGCTGCGCGCAGATCGTCCTCGGCCACGGCGTAGACAAGCCCGATCGCGGCCATGGCCACGCCTGCGTAGATGAGGATGGGCTCCGCCGGAAAGAGCCTCGCCAAGGCGTAAACGCCCAGCGTGATCGAGAATGCCGACAGCGCCGGCGCCCCGACCGACGAGGCATGGCGAACCGCGTCCTTGAACCAGACGTGGGCGAGCGGCGCGCCGACACGGATGAGCAGCGCCGCGAGAACGAAAGCGTCGCCGATCTGCGTGACGTCCAGACGCGTCAGCACTGAATTCCCGCGCTCGGACGAGAGGTGCAGCGCCGCACCGACAAGAAAGAGCAGGCCCTCCAATCCAAACCACACCAGCATGCGCACGCCGGAGGCCCCCGCGCCATCGGCGCTGGATGCGAATACGACGCCGGCCATTGCAAGCGCTGCAAGCTCGGCAGCCGCGACGAAACTCACGAGGTCGCCAACGAACAACGCCGATACCGCCCCGCCCGCGAGCAGAAGAATGGCGCTGTCCTCGAAGCGGTTGCGGCGGGAGCCGGAATAGAGCGCGATCAGCACGGTCGCGATCAGCATGGCGATGCCGAAGATGCGATTGAGCGGATCGAGATTGAGCAGCACGACCGGCAGACCCATCTGCGCGACCGTGTCGGCGGCTCCGAATTCGCGGGCGAGCATCAGCCAGAGCGCGATGACAGCGGCGCCGGCCATGGTCGGCACGCGCAACCCGCGCGGCGCCGCCAGCAGCACCATGGCTGCTGCGATCAGCACGAAGCCCGGGTTAAGCGTCAGCATCGCGGCGCTCCCCTTCCTTTTCGCGCCGGCCGAGCAGCAGGCGTGCGGCTTGGGCAATCACAGCCACGCCAACCGCGACGGCTGCGCCAAACAACGCGAGGCCTCCCGGTCGTTCGTCGATCCAAAATCGCATTCCGCCGGCGCTGGCGAAGTCGAGCCCCAGGCCAAGCAAGAGCGATGCGGCGCAAACCAGCAATGCGAGCCCCAATCCGGCGCGATGCCGCGAGCGGTTGTGAACCCTTCTCATGTGTGCGGCGTCCATACCGGAGAGAGGAAGTTCGCCAGCGAATCCGCCAGCGCCAGAAGGCTCAATGTCGCCGCAGCGCCGATGACGATCGGCGCCGCCAGAAAGATGGATGCGCCGTCGGGACGGCGGAACGCATCCGCCGGCGCCTTTCCCGCAAGCGCATTGGCGGCCAGTGGGCCAAGCGCGGCGAATGTGAGCACCGCGGCCGCCCCCACCAGGCCCGCGGCCCAGATCAGGCCGGCGCCCGCGGAGGCCGTGATCAGCCAAAGCTTTCCCCAGGCGCCGGCGAACGGCGGCATGCCGATCATGCTCGCGCACCCCACCGCAAAGCCTCCCAATGTCCATGGCATGACTCGCCCAAGCCCGACGTAATTTGAAGCTGCGGTGCGTCCGGTGACTGCGGCGACCGTTGCGCTGGCCATGATCACCGTCGATCCCGCGCAGCACGTCGCCGCAACCTGCAAGGTTGCGGCGAACAGCCCGGCCGGAAGCGACAGCAGCGCACCTACGAGTGCAGACAAGTATTGCGCCGCGCAGAGGAACGCCAAACGCTCGTTCAGGTCTTGCCGCGAAATGGCGATCAACGCCGCCAGAGCCGCCCCGCCGCCGCACAGCAACAGCAACGCGTGCTGAGCGACGCTTGCATCGGTGAGTATGGGAGATCGATCGACCGCGCCGACGCCGAACACGTAAGCTATGATCTTGACGATGGCGATCACGCCGGCGGGAGCCAGCGCCAGCGATTGAATGGAAGTGAGCGCAGGCCAGCGCGATCCGCTGGAGACGTGGATCCAGGCGCTGAGCGGCGGCACGATCGACATTGAAGCGCCCAGCACGAACAAGATCAGCAAGGCGTTCGCGGACATCGGGTCGACCAATCCGGACAGCACGCCGCCACTTTGGAACTCCGCCGAACCGGCCAGCGAATACGTCCACACCACGGCCGGCAGAAAAAGCCCGATCGAGGCGCCCAGCTGGGTAGTGAGATATACGCGCGCGGCGCGGCCTTCCTGTTCGGGATCGCGGTCTTGAATGAGCGGCGCGCCGGCGAGAATGAGCGCCTGATACGCAACAAACAGCGTGAACAGATTGGCGGAGAGCGCAACCGCCACGGTCATGCCGGCGGTGAGGGAAATGAACGCCATCAGGCGCGCCGGCGTTTGCATCGCTGTCGCCCGCACAAAGCCCACGGTGTGAATCGCATGCAGGACGCTCAGACTTGTGACGATGACGCTAAACAGCGCCCCAAGCGGCTCAACCGAAAACGCAAGTTCGACGTTGGGAAGCGGATGCCCCAGCGTCAGCCGGATTGCGGCGTGGTGTTGGAGATCGGAAAGCAGAAAGGCGCCAAGCAACGCCGACGCAAGCGAGAAGCCGATATGAATTACATCCCGCAGTCCGGGCGGACGCGCGCAAAGCATCACCAGGATCGCCGCGACGACAGGCGACGCCAGCAGAACTGCGAGAAGGCCAATTCCCGTCATTGCGCCCGGTCCAATGCGGCCTGCGA
>JAFEDV010000507.1 GCA_018241475.1 Pseudomonadota bacterium
ATTTCCTCCGAGTTGGCCCAATGATCGTCGCCCCAATGACGACAACAGCCACCCATCGCGAACCGGCGCCGCTGCCCAGCTTCTGGAGCGCCACAAGCCGCGTGCGTTTCCGCACGCTCATCCTGCTCCGCTGGCTGGCCGTGTTCGGCCAGACCGTTGCGGTGCTGTTCGTGCGCTACGTGCTCAACGTCGATTTCCCGCTGACCTGGGCGCTGGTTGCGATCCTGGTGTCGGTCGCGCTCAATTTCTTCCTGATGAGCCGCCGCCGATCGCAAGACCTCGCGCGCGAGTGGGAGGCGGCCGGTCAGCTTGCGTACGATGTCTTCCAACTCGCCGTGCTGCTGGCGCTGACCGGCGGCTTGCAGAACCCATTCGTGTTTCTGTTCGTCGCGCCGGTCGCTGTCTCAGCCACCATCCTTCGCCCCTCCGTTACCGCCATGCTCGCCGCGCTCACCTTCGCGTGCGTCGGCGCGCTCGCTGTGTGGCGCTTGCCGCTGCCGTGGCCGCAAGGTTCCGATTTCCACATCCCTCAGCTTTACCAGCTGGGCCTCGCCGCCGCCGTGTTCATCGGTTTGGGCTTCACCAGCGTTTACGCTTGGCGCGTGGCCGCTGAAGAAGAACGTCTCAACATTGCGCTCGCCGCCGTGCAGGCGGTGCTGGCGCGTGAGCAGACGCTCTCCGCGCTCGGCGGACTCGCCGCCGCCGCCGCACACGAGCTCGGCACTCCGCTCGCCACCATCCATCTCGTCGCCAAGGAGATGGCGCGCTCGCTCCCGCCGGACGATCCGCGCGCCGAAGACCTGCAATTGCTCGTCGCCCAGAGCGAACGCTGCCGCGCCATCCTTAGCCAACTCTCTGCGCCGCGAGAGGATGGCGATGTCATCCTGGCGCGCGCGCCGATCAGGGTTTTCCTGGAGGAAGTCACGGCGCCCCACGAGGGCCTGGGCACGGAGATCGTCATCTCAACGCAGGGCGAAGGTCCGCTCGACGTGCGCCGCTTGCCCGAAATCGTGCATGCCCTGAGCGGCATCGTCGAAAATGCTGTGGGCTTCGCCAACGCTCGCGTGGATGTGGATGCGCGCTGGGACCACGACGCCGTCGAGATCGCCGTGCGCGACGACGGCCCCGGCTTCGCACCGGGCGTCCTCAACCGCCTTGGCGAGCCCTATCTCACTGAACGCGACGCCGAAGGCGCCGCCGGCGGTCTGGGTCTTGGTTTCTTCATCGCCAAGACGCTCCTGGAGCGGACCGGCGCCCGACTGGACGTGCGGAACCGGCGTCCGCCCAACCAAGGCGCAATCGTCAGCGCTCGCTGGCCGCGCGCGGCGCTGGAGGCGCCAGCGCTTTGATTTGCGGCGAAATGTGCCTATGTAGCAGGCAAATCGGAGCCGTTTTCATGGACAACGCCGCCGCTCTGGAAGGCGACAAATCACTGCTGATCTTGGACGACGACGTTGCCTTCCGCACGCGCCTTGCTCGCGCTCTCGAGGGGCGCGGCTTCGAGGTCACCGCCGCCGGCTCCGTGGCGGAGGCGTCTGAAATGGCGACCAGGAAACCGCCAGCCTACGCCGTGCTCGATCTTCGCCTGGAAGATGGATCGGGCCTCAGCGTTGTCGAGGCGCTCAACAAGCATCGTCCAAATTGTCGTGTGGTTATGCTCACAGGCTACGGCGCCATCGCCACCGCCGTCGCCGCCGTGAAGGCCGGCGCCGTCGACTATCTCGCCAAGCCCGCCGACCCCGATGATATCGTCAAGGCCCTGCTCGCCGCGCCCGACGACAAGCCGGAACCGCCTGAAAATCCGATGTCAGCGGACCGCATCCGTTGGGAACACATCCAGCGTGTTTACGAGTTGTGCGGACACAATGTCAGCGAGACCGCCCGCCGCCTCAACATGCATCGCCGTACGCTGCAGCGAATCCTTGCGAAGCGCGCGCCGCGCTGATCCCCGTCAGTCGCTCCCATCGCGTCATGCGCCGCGGGCCTCGGAAGAAAAAGAGGGGCCGCAGCGTTTGCTGCGGCCCCTCCGTCATCAAGGGATCCGTCGCCTAGAAGTTGCGATGGATGGTTACGCCCACAGTGCGTGGCTGGTTGGTCTCGAAGCCCAATCGCGCCCGGCCGCCGCGTTCGCGATCGAATGACAGGTGCGCGTTCTCATCCGTGAGGTTGTTCACGTAGATCTGCGCGCCCCATCTGTCGTTCTCGACGCCGACATTGAAGTTCAAGATCGTGTACGGATTGAGTTCGAGATCGAGCGTAGTCGCGCCCAACCCCGTCGCGCCGTTGAAGGCCAAGTGAGAGACGAATACGCCCGCGCCGGGCTCCTGGTCGCCCGGTTGCGTGAACCGGCTGCCCATGGTCTGCGCGGTGAGCGCCACGTGCCCTTGCGCGCCCTGGCCGGCCCAAGCCGCATCCCAGTAGTAGGCCGCCGTCGCCGCCAGCTGGTAGTCCGGGGTCGAGGGCAGCCGGTTGCCGGTGCGGATGCCGGCGATGACCGCCCCGCCCGAGGTCGTCACCGTCGAGTCGAACTGCGATTCCACCACGCTGCCCGCCAGCGAAAGCTCGAGGTTGTGGATGGGCATCGCCGTCATTTCCGCCTCGACGCCGATCGTATGCGCACGCGGCACGTTGAAGACGACGCGCGAGGAGCACGACCCGGCGTCGGCCGAGACTTGCAGGTTCTGGATGCGGTTATAGAACGCCGCACCGTTGAAGGTGAAAACGCCGTGCTGGTACTTGAAGCCCAGCTCATGGTTCCAGGACGTTTCGTCGTTGTAGCGCGGATGGCCTCCAAACGTCAGCGCGTCGGCAGGGCTGCAGAGCGGGAGGTTGAGCGGATCGTTGGCGCCGCCGAGTCGGAAGCCCTTGGAGATTTGCGCGTTGATGATCAGGTCCTCGCCGACGTGATGGCTATATAGCAGGCGCGGCGAGAAGCCTTCCGAGTGCGTGCTGTCAGTGCGGTCGTCGTCGTTGGAGAATATGCCGCCAGAGTGGAAGCGCCGGTGTTCATCGAAGTTGTAGTAACGGCCGCCCAAAGTGACGGTGTCGTTGGGATTGATGTCGACGCTTCCTTCTCCAAACAGCGCAAACTGCCTATCACTGTACGGCAAGTCGGCGTGATAAGGGTTGTCGTGCAACCCAAAACCGTTGTCGACAATCGCTGACGTGCCAGGCGGCGCATGCGGAAAGCGCGCATCAATATACGCGTCGTAGCCGGGCGTGGGCAGGCGCTGATGGTAGTGACGGTCTGCGTTGGAATAGAACGCGCCCACGAGCCAGCGAACGGGGCCCGGGGCGTTCGACGCTAAGCGAAGTTCCTGCGTTTCCTGCTGGAGTTGCGTCGTGTCGCGCAGATTCGATGGGATCAGCACCGCTGCGTTCGGCAAGCCGAGATCAACCGAGACGCTGCCGGTGAGAGCGCTGGCGTCGCGGCTGACAAGGATGTCGCGATTGGTGTAACTGGTGACTGACGTCAGCGTCACAGGCCCCAAATCCCAAGTCGCGGTCAAATCGGCGAGCCCGGTGCGATCGCGGAATTCTTCGCCGAGCAGCAGCAATTGCTGACGTTCGCCCAAATTGACCGGCGGTACTGTGAAAGCGTTGCCGTAGAGGTTGAAGACTTCCTCGCGGTTGAAGCCGTTGACGTCGATCTCCTGGTATAAAATCCGCGGCGTGATGGTGAGGCTCTCGTTCGGATGGAACGTCACCGCGATGCGACCGCCGGCGCGGAAGCCGTCGTTCACGTTCTGGGACACGCTGCCGTCCAAATGACGCGCATCGATGAAGCCCGGATAGGCGGTGTAATAGCCAACAGCGCGCATCGCGGCGTTCGAGCCGAACGGGGTGTTGATCATTCCCCGCACCGAGCCGCCCGTGCCGCCGTCTTGAACAGTGTTGGCGTCGCCTTCGATCGATGCTTCGAAATGATCTGTCGGCTGGTTGGTGATGTAGCGGATGGTGCCGCCCACCGAGCCCGAGCCGAACAGCGTGCCCTGCGGGCCGCGCAGCGTCTCGACCCGGTTCAGATCGTAGAGGTCGATGTCGGGGGTAAACAGCGACAGCGAGATCACCGACTCGTCGAGATAGATCCCGACCTGTTCCTTCACGCCCGGTTGGTCGCGCACGATCTGACCGGCGGATACGCCGCGGATCGCGACCTGGCTCTGGCCTGGCCCGAGGTTTTGCACAGACAGCCCGGCGACGTTGCGCGACAAATCTTCCAGGTTCTGCGAACCCGTGCGCTGGATGTCTTCCTGGGTTTGCGCGTTCACGGAGAACGGCACGTTGTGGATCGACTCCGCGCGGTGCGTGGCGGTGACGACAATCTCGTTGTTCTGATTGTTCTGATTGTTCGCGTTAGGGTTCGCGGTCTGCGCGGTCGCAATCTTGGGCGCTGCCGCCGCCATCAGAACGGCCAGGCTCGCTTGAAGCAGTCTCGGACGGTGCATTTATCCCTCCCAACCACCGGTCAAATCGCGGTTGTTAGGGCATATTTATATCGCCGACTCACTCGGCTGGCGATTGGAGACGCCGGGCCGGCGAGCCCCTGCGTTTGTTCCCGTCCGGTTGTGCGATTTTCGCCACACGATTCGGCCGGCGCGGGAAGCGCCGCGCGATGCGCGCGCTCAGAACTGCCTGACCAGTGAGATCGTTGCTTGGCGGCCCCGGTACTCGGACAGGCTGTCGTTCGAATGATTGTCGCGGTATTGATAGCTGAACGTCAGCCCGCACGAACACGACACCAGATTCCAAAGCGTCACGCTGGCCTTCGGCGCGACATAGGTGTCGTGCCGGTTTTCGCCGCCCACTTCCGTTTGCGAATAGTAGCGGTCGCGCGCCATCGCCCCGAGCGACAGCGAAACGTGATCGTTGATGCGATAGCTGTAGGTCGCCTCAAGCCCGTATTCGCTGTATTCGCCCGGCGCGATTGTGTCGTTCAGGAAATTCAGCGTGCTGCCTTCGATGCCGCTCCAGCGCACCCAGGGCGACACCGATATCCAGTCGTTGGCGGAAGCGATGTTGGGCAGCGAAAGCCCGCCCATCAGCTCGGCGTAGAATCCCTGTTCGGCGGTGGCGTCTTTGCCGTAGCTGCGATAGCCGCCGCGCACGCGGCCCCAATAGGTCGCGCTGTCGCGGTGGCCTTCGATCGTCACGCTGGCGTTGACCTCGCCAAAATAGAGCGTGTTGGCGAGCGACGAGATGGCGACGCCGAGCGCCGGAATGGCCGCATCGGTCGGCGAGAGATCCACGAACGGCCCCACCTGGATGCTGGCGTAGCCATAATTCAGTTCGCTGATCTCCGGCGTCAGCTCGGCTCGGAACGTGGCGTACGTGCGCCAGCGCCGCGCGCCGAAGCGGCGTTCATCCACCCAGCTGCCGTTGACGAACGTGGTGTAGGCGCTTTGCTCGTGGTCGCTTAGGTCCAAGGCGTTGGAGTCCCACTGCTCTCCCGCCTCCAGACGCACCGACGAGTAGCTCGGCTCGATCACGCGGCGGATACGCTCGTAGCCTCGCTGCGCTTCGATATTGTCGGGGCTGTTGATCAGCACGCGTTCGTAAGCGGCAAGAGCGAGTCGCAACTTGCCCTGCGCCTCCGCCAGCCGCGCGTAGCGAAGATTGAGCGCGAAGTCTTGGGGATGGTCGAGGATCTGAGCGTTGAGCGAGGCGAGATCCTCGTTCTCCTGGGCGCCCGCCGGCGCAGCCGCCAGCAGCGCGGCCAGACTGAAGCCTGCCGCGAGCAGCACGGCGCGCCACGGCGCCGCTTTCCGTTTCGTTGTCATTCGACGACTGACCCCACCCAGGCGCGCATTCCCTTCGCGCTTAATCAGCGGCCGGCAGTCAATGCCGATTGCCGCCGCACATCAAGCGCGTTTCCCCCCAAACGAGCGAAAAGTCGCGAGATGCGCGCCAAAAGACGCATATTGGCCCTGTCGGCGCCACTTCTTTAGCGGCCTCCCCGCCAAGCCCGAAGAATATCGAGGTCCACCGTTCGAGGGGTGTTGCCACCGCTCAGAATGCGCATAGGGTCGGCGTCGCAGGTTGGATGGGATCGTCGCGCGGGGGCGCGCGGCGATTGGGCGGGAATGACATGAAGACGCGGTTGTCGCTACTGGCGTTGAGCACAGCGCTTTCGACGCTTTGGTTGCCGGCGCTTCAAGCCCAAGCCGACACTGCGCGCATCGGAGTCGCCGCGGCTGTTCGCAACCAAGTCACCGCATCGCAAGCCTCGCAGGATCGCCCGCTTGTAGTCGGCGCGGGCATCTTCCAGGACGAAACCATTCGCACCGGCGTCAACAGCGTCGCCCAGCTTCTCTTCGCCGATCAAACGACTCTGAGCGTGGGTCCGCGTTCCGAAGTCCGTCTCGATCGCTATGTCTACGATCCGCATCAATCTGTCGGCGACGTCGCTATCTCGTTGTCGACCGGCGCGCTTCGCTTCATCACAGGCTCGCAAGATCCGCATTCGTATTCGATCAGAACGCCGGTCGCCACCATCGGCGTGCGAGGCACCATTGTCGATTTCCTCTTCATCAATGGGCGCGCCTTCGCCATCCTCGACGAGGGCCGCGCGCAGTTCACGCTCGAGAACGGACGCGTCGTAGAACTCAACGAACCGGGCACTGCGCTCGAGTTCTTTTCGGATGGCACATCCTCGCCGCCAATGACGTGGCGCGGTCGCTACGAAGCCGGTCAACGCGCGACCTCCTTCCCTCTTTACGGCAACGCCTTCGCCGACATGCCCGAGCGCGAAGGAGGAGACACCAACGACCACTCCAACCACACCGATGAACTGCAGGCGCGCAACACGACGCCGCCTTCGCCGCCTGTGACTCCGCCGCCACCGCCACCGCCGCCAGTGTCGCCGCCGCCGCCTCCACCGCCGCCGCCTCCAC
>JAFEDV010000508.1 GCA_018241475.1 Pseudomonadota bacterium
TGAAAGATCGGCAGTGCGTGCAGCAGCACATCGTCCGATGTGTAGCCCCACGTTTGGACCAGCGCCTCGGCGTTCGACGTCAGATTGCCGTGGCTGAGCATCGCGCCCTTGGAGCGGCCGGTGGTGCCTGAGGTGTAGATGATGGCGGCAATGTCGTCGGAGCTGCGCGGTTCGATCACGTGATCGGGCTCGCACCCGTGTGACTCGCCGGCGAACGGGCGAATGTCGCGGATCACCAGCGCCGGTTCGAGATCGTTGATGAAATAAGCGACCTCCGCGTCCGTATAGGCTGTGTTCAGCGGCGCATAAATCGCGCCGACCTGCAGCGTCGCTAAGTAAAGCATCACGCTGCCAACGCGCTTCTCGACTTGCGCCGCCACGCGATCACCGGGCTTCACGCCCTTGGCGCGGAGCAACGCCGCAGCGCGGCCAACGCCCTCTTCTAGCATCGCGTAGGAAATTTCCCGGCCATCCGTCAGGATGAAGCATGGCTTGGCGCGATCACTGGGAAAGCGCGACTGTATCTGGGCGTAAAGATTCATTCGCTAAGGAGCCTGCGGAGCATGGCGCGGCGATGATCCTGTCCCCCGAAGAACACCGCCAACACCCGTACGACACGCGCTTCCTCATCCACCGTGAAATAGAAGATCGCGCGCTCCTTGGTGACGCTGCGCAGGCCGGGTATCAAATCGTCGCGCCGCGCGCCCTGATGTGGAAGCTTGGCGAGTTTTTCCATCTGGGTTTCAACGCGCTGAACACGCTTGGCCGCCCGAGTTCTGGCGCGCCCAAATGGCTCCCCAAAATGGGCATGGCTCCGCATCAGAAACTGCAAAATTACTCGAAGATCGCGGCCCACTTGCGGCGAGCGTTCGAGCCTATAGCTCGTCGTCATACAGATCGCGTTCGGTGAATTCTGCGATCATGCCCTCGGTCTGCCTGCGCCCTTCTTCCATCGAGATGAACTCGCCCTTGGCGCGTTGCTCTAGGAGCGCGCGCAGCGCCGCCGTCTCGGCGTCCTTCGCCTCGGTTTCAGCGCGCAGCATTTCCAAACCCTGTTGCAAGACCGCGCTCAGGCTCGAATAGCGGCCCTCGTCCACGAGCTTGCGCGCATAGGCTTCCTGGGCATCTGTAAGAGAAACCGAGGTCTTGACGGTCATAGTATGACTAAGTAGCACCCATGAGCCACATTGTCGAGATCAGATTCTTTGCTCAGCCGCTGCGTCGCCGCCATGCTGGAAGAAGGGCGTTGGCGAGCTAGATTGGCGCGCAGAGCGCGATTGATCAGCTCACGGAGATTGGCGCTGTTAGAAACAGCCATCGCGCAAGGACGACAAAAATCCCCATAGGCAGGTTGCAGTCGTATTGTCGACCTGGTGCGCTGACTCCGCCGGCGGCGGCGTTTGCGCACGCGCTAGGCAAAGACCACCTGTTATCGCGACGAACAGCAGCGCAAGAGCGCGCATCGCTTGCATCTTCATATCCCTTGCTTCAGCCGCTCCACGTGCAGCTTCAGCCAGAGCTGGCGCGCGCGCTTCAGCCGTTCGGCGGCGAGAATCTGCCTGATCTGCACCAGCGTTTGTTCGAGCAGCGTGTTGACCAGCACGTAATCGTACTCCTCCCAGTGGCCGATCTCATCGAGAGACCGCGCCATCCGCTTGCCAATCACCTCGGCGCTGTCCTCGGCGCGCGCGTGCAGGCGCCGTTCCAGCTCGGCCATCGACGGCGGCAGGATGAAGATGCGGACGACATCCTGCTCGGCGGCGGCATGCAGCGCGCGTGCGCCCTGCCAGTCGACATCGAACAGCACGTCGCGGCCCTGGATCAGCATCGCTTCCACCGGCGCACGCGGCGTACCGTAATGATTGCCGAAAACCATGGCGTGCTCGAGAAACTCGCCGCGGTCAGCCATTTCCTCGAACTGCTCGCGCGTCAGGAACTTGTACTCGCGCCCGTCGACCTCACTCGGTCTCGGCGCCCGTGTCGTCGCCGAAACCGAAAGCGACATGTTGTCGTCCACGTCCAGGAGCTTGCGCGCCAGCGTCGACTTGCCGGCGCCGCTTGGGCTCGAGAGCACGAACATGAGGCCGCGCCGCGCGACGTGCTCATTCAACATTGGCGGCCTGCTCCCTGATCTGATCGACTGTCACCTTCATGTCCAAGCCGATTCGCGTCAGCTCCAGATCGGCCGACTTCGAGCACAGCGTGTTGGCCTCGCGCGTCAGCTCCTGGCTCAGGAACTCGAGGCGGCGGCCCGCCGGCTCGGGCTTGGTCAGCAGAACGCGCAATTCGCCTGCGTGTGCGGCCAGGCGCGCCAGTTCCGCCTGGACGTCGGCCTTGGTCGCGGCCAGCGCCGCCTCCTGCGCCAGGCGTGCAGCGTCAAGCTTCACATCGGGCGCCAAGCCTTCCAGACGCTGCACGATGCGCGCGCGCACGGCGTTGGGGATTCCCGCGGCGATCCCACGGGCGTCGCCGATCTGAGCTTCGAGCTTCCCAGCGAGATCGGAAAGCGCCGCGGCGAGCATGCGGCCCTCCGCCTGCCGCGCTTCGCTGAGCCGCTGCAGTGCGAGAGCGAAGCCGCCGTTGAGCGCGGCGTCCAGCGCGACGCGCGCTTCCGCGGTCAGCTCCGCGGCGTCCTCCGATTGCATCACGCCGCGCAGCGCGAGGACGCCGTCCCACGTCGGCTTCCGCACACGTTTGGCCGCGAGGTAGGCGTCGCCGGCGGCAAGCAATTGCTCGATCAGCGCGAAATCTATGCGCGGAGGAGGCGCCGCCAGCGGGTCGCGTGCGAACGAGAGCGTCGCCTGCAGCGAGCCCCGCTTGAAAACCTGCGCGGCGGCGGCGCGCGCCGGCTGCTCCAGCCCATCGTAGCCGCTTGGCAGACGCAGTTTCAGATCGAAGCCGCGTCCGTTGACGCTCTTCACCTCCCAAATCCAGCGCAGGCCGTCGTGCTCGCCTTCGGCGCGCGCGAAGCCGGTCATGCCCGAGATACTCATGACTCAGGCTGTAGACCGTTCGAGCCGAAACGGGGAGTCTCTACGGATGCGCCGCCGCCGGGGTGACCCCGCGCTGCGCCGCGGCTGCGCGCTCGGCCGCGAGGCGTTGCGCCTCGATCTGGCGCCAGCGCGCGACGTTCGCCTGATGCTCCGCAAGCGTCGCCGCAAACACGTGGCCGCCGGTGCCGTCAGCGACAAAGTAGAGCGCATTCGATGTCGCCGGGTGCGCCACCGCCTGCAGCGCATCGCGGCCGGGATTGCAGATCGGCGTCGGCGGCAAGCCGTCGATTCGGTAAGTGTTGTAGCCGGTGACGAGGTTGATCTCGCTTTGCCGAATGACCCGGGGCTCGCCGTCGGCTTCGACCAGGCGCCCGTCGCGGCAGCGCGTGGGGAATTGCTTGCAGACGCCGTAGATAATGGTCGGATCGCTCTCGAGCCGCATGGGCCGGCGCAAGCGATTTACGAATACCGCCGCCACCTGCGCGCGCTCGGCGGAGACGCCAGTCTCGCGCTCGACGATCGAGGCGAGCGTGACCATCTGTTCGGGGGTCGAGACCGGGACGCTTGGGTCGCGCGACGCCCAGATCTCCGCCACGGCGCGATCTCGCGCGTCGCGCAGCTGTTGAATCAGCGCCGCACGCGTCATGCCGCGTTGCACATGATAGGTGTCCGGCATGATCGCGCCTTCCGGCGGCAGCGGCGAAGGCATCGGGCCGGTGAGCACGTCGGACTGTTCTATGATCCGCATGGCGGCGGCGATTGTGATGCCCTCTGGGAAGGTCATCGGATGTTGCAGGGCGCGGCCGTCCACCATCATGGCCAGAACGTCGCGCAGCGAAGCGCGCGCCGGAAATTCGTACTCACCGGCCTGAACCGATCTGTTGCGTGCGTAGAGGAAGTGGGCGACGCGAAATACGCGGGCGTCGCGAACGATTCCGGCGCGCTGCAGATCGCGGCCGATCGTGTTCACCGACGCGCCGCGTTCGACGACGAAGTCGGCGACATGATCTGAGGGCCCGGCGCGGGTGATTTCGGCCTGGAGCGCAAACATGCCGACGAAGCCGATCACGGCGACGACAATCAACAATGACACGAATTTGGAAATGAAGCCCCAGACGCCGCCGCCTCGGCGCCGTGGCCGCTCGAACCGCGCCATCAGTTCACCGCAGTGAGGATCACAGCGGCGTTAGTGCCGCCGAACCCGAACGAATTGGACATGGCCGCTTTCACGGCCCGTTTCTTCGCCGTGTGCGGCGTCAAATCTATGGCGGTTTCGACTGAAGGATTGTCCAGATTCAGCGTCGGCGGGATGACGCCGTCGCGAATGGCGAGAGCGCAGAAGATGGTCTCGACGGCGCCGGCCGCGCCCAACAAATGCCCGATCGCCGACTTGGTGGATGAGAGCGAAAGGTTGGCTGCGGAATTTCCGAAGAAGCGCTCGACGGCCCTGAGTTCGATCTCGTCGCCGAGCGGCGTCGAGGTGCCGTGCGCGTTGACATAGTCGATGTCGCCGGGCGTCAGCCCCGCGTCTCGCAGCGCCGCCTTCATCGCGCGAAAGCCGCCGTCGCCGTCTTCCGCGGGCGCGGTGATGTGGTGCGCGTCGCCCGACAAGCCGTAGCCCTTGACTTCGGCGTAGATCTTCGCGCCGCGCGCCTTGGCGTGCCCGTATTCCTCGAGCACCACGACGCCGGCGCCTTCCCCCATGACGAAGCCGTCGCGGTCCTTGTCGTAGGGGCGCGAGGCCTTGGCCGGCGTCTCGTTGTAGGCAGTCGAAAGCGCGGGCGAGGCGCAAAAGCCCGCCATGCCGAGCCGGCAGATTGCCGCTTCGGCGCCGCCTGCGACCATCACGTCGGCGTCGCCGTGCAGGATGAGCCGCGTCGCATCGCCGATCGCGTGTGCGCCGGTGGCGCAGGCCGTCACCACAGCGTGGTTGGGGCCCTTGAGCTTGTGGCGGATCGAGACCTGGCCCGAGACGAGATTGATCAGCGCGCTCGGAATGAAGAACGGGCTGATCTTGCGCGGCCCCTCGCGCTCCAACAGCAGCGCGTTGGCCTCGATGGTGTTGAGACCGCCGATGCCGGAGCCGATCAGCACCCCGGCGCGTTCCTGCTCTTCCTGCGTCTCGGCTTTGAAGCCCGAATCGGCCAGCGCCTCATCGGCCGCGGCCATGCCAAAAACGATGAAGTCGTCGACGCGGCGCTGTTCTTTTGCCGAGAGAACCTTGTCCGGATCGAACGCCTGGGCGTCGCCCGCGCCGCCGCCGCGACCGTCGACCCGCGGCACCAGACAGCCGATCTTGCACGGCAGATCGTCCACCTTGAAGTGCTCGATCCGGTTCGCGCCAGACTTGCCCGCGAGCAACCGTTCCCACGTCGCATCGCGATTGCCCGCGAGCGGCGTGACGAGGCCCATGCCAGTGATGACGACGCGCCGCATTTCCGGAAGCGCGGTGGCGGGCCCTAGCCCACCTTCTCCGAGATGAACTTTACCGCATCGCCGACGGTTTGGATGTGCTCAGCGGCGTCGTCCGGGATCTCGATGCCAAACTCTTCTTCGAAGGCCATGACGAGTTCGACGTTGTCGAGGCTGTCGGCGCCCAGGTCGTCGATGAAGCTCGCCTTTTCGGTCACCTTGTCAGGCGAGGCTTCCAAGTGCTTTACAACGATCGCCTTCACGCGCTCAAAAACGGTGCCTTCGGACATACACGCCTCGCCAATACTGGTATGATTTCGCCCCAGGAGGGCTTTGTGCGCCGGGTTTTGGCCAGGGGGAAGGCCGGGCGCAAGCTTTTTTCTCTCCCAGGGGCGCCCCGAAATCACAGGACAGCCCCTCAGATCATCGCCATGCCGCCATTCACGTGTAGCGTTTGGCCTGTAACGTAGCTGGCTTCCTCGCTCGCCAAGTACACAGCCGCCGCGGCCACGTCGGCGCCCTCTCCCAAGCGGCCGGCCGGAATCTTGCCCAGCAGCGCCGTTCTCTGCGCTTCGTTGAGCACATCAGTCATCGGCGAAGCAATGAAGCCCGGCGCTATGCAGTTCGCGGTAACGTTGCGGCTGGCCACCTCGGCCGCGAGCGCCTTGGTGAAGCCGATCATGCCAGCCTTGGAGGCCGCGTAATTCGCCTGTCCGGGGTTGCCGGTGACGCCGACTACGGAGGTGATGCCGATGATGCGGCCCCAGCGGTTCTTCATCATGTTGCGGAGCGCTGCGCGTGAGAGCCGGAAATAGCTCTCCAGATTGACCTTCAGCACCGCTTCGAAATCGGCGTCCTTCATCCGCAGCAAGAGGCCGTCCTTGGTGATGCCGGCGTTGGCGACGAGAACGTCGAGCCGCCCGCCCAGCGCTTGCTCCGCTTGTCCGACGAGCGCGTCGACCGCCGCGGCGTCCGAGAGATTGCACGGCGTGATCGGATGATCGCCGCCGATCTCGGCCTTGAGCTTCTCCAGCGCCTCGACGCGCGTTCCGGAGAGCGCCACGCGCGCGCCCTGCGCGGCCAAAGCCCTGGCGATGGCCCCGCCGATGCCGCCGGAGGCGCCGGTGACGAGCGCGGTCTTGCCTTTGAGTGAAAACATAAGCCTACCCAACTTTCGTCATTCCGGGCGAGCGGAGCGAGACCCGGAACCCAGGGATCATAGACCTGAGTGTTTGCTCCTGGGTCCCGGACCGCGCTCCGCGCGTCCGGGATGACGCAGGAACGTGTGCTGATTATTCCCCAGCCGCCATCGCCGCAAGCTTGGTCACCGTATTCCAGTTGCGCGCGGCGCCGAGCTTCGGCGTCTTGAGCGTGGAGACCCCCTGGCCCTTGGGAAACTTGATGTAGAGGCAGTCCTTGCCCTGCTTCACCTCTTCGCCAGTCAGCGCCGTCTTCTGCATGGCCGCCATCTCAGCGGCGTTCGCTACGGCGCGCATGAAATAGACCGCCAGGAAATTGGGATTGGTCTTGGCGAAGGCCTTGAACGGATTGGCGGCGACGATGGCGTCGAGCTGAGCCGCATCGCGCACGAACACGTCGGTCTTCAGTCCAAGCCCCTCGAAGATCACCGCTTCCAGCTTCTTTTCGAGCTTCTCGCCCTTGAGCTTCGAGCCCAGCACGACATTGCCGCTCGCGATCAGCGTTTCGACGTTGCTGAAGCCCGCGCCTTTGCAGACTGCGCGCAATTCGCTCATCACCACTTTGCGGCCGCCAAGATTGACGCCGCGCAGCAGAGCGACTTGGCGGCTCACACGGTTTTCGCGAAGGCCTCCAAATCGGCGGGTTCATTCAACGCCAGCGTCTCGGCGTCGGGCGCATTGCGCTTGACCATGCCGGAGAGCTGATTGCCGGCGCCGACCTCCACGAAGCGCGCGACGCCGCCTTCGCCAGCCATCCATTCGACGCTTTCGCGCCAGCGCACGCGGCCGGTGACTTGCTCGACCAGTAAGCGCCGGATGGTCGCCGGTTCGTTGATCGGGCGCGCAGTGACGTTGGCGCCGAGCGGCGCGGCGCGCGGCGCGATCTCGGTTGTCGCCAACGCGCCGGCCATCGCGTCGGCGGCGGGCTGCATTAACGGCGAGTGGAACGGGGCGGAGACTCTCAAGGGAATGGCGCGCACGCCCTTGGCTTTTGCGGCGGCGAGCGCTGCATCGACGCCGGCCTTGTCGCCAGAAATCACGACGTTGCCGACATTGTTGTCGTTGGCGACAACCACGACGCCAGCAGCGGCGGCTTCGGCGGCGATGGCTTCGGCCGTGGCGACATCGACCTTGCCGATCAGCGCCGCCATGGCGCCTTCGCCGACGGGCACAGCCGCCTGCATGGCGTCGCCGCGCGTGCGGAGAAGCTTCGCCGTGTCGCTGATCGACAGCGCGCCTGCAGCGGCGAGCGCGGAATATTCCCCCAACGAATGGCCGGCCACGTAGAGCGCCTTGCCGACGCCGACCCCGAACTCGCGTTCGAGCGCGCGCATGGCCGCGAGGCTGACCGCCATCAGGGCGGGCTGGGTGTTGGCGGTGAGCGTCAGTTCATCGGCGGGCCCTGCGGAGGTTAGGCGCGAGAGCTTCTCGCCCAGCGCTTCGTCGACCTCCTGAGACACCTCGCGCGCTGAGCCGAACGCATCATAAAGCGACTTGCCCATGCCCGGCGCCTGCGCGCCCTGACCCGGAAAAATGAAGGCGATTGTCATGGGCGCGGCGTAGAATACTAGGGTCACATGGACAAGCTTATGCGAGCAGTTTTGAGTTGGGTCGTTCGCCATCCCGCGCTTGTATTGATCGTCCTAGTATTGGCGTGGGGAATCGTCGCCGGACGCATTGGGGCCGCCAACCATGACCGGGAATTCCCTATTGACCCTAACTTATCGCCCGATGCTCGGCTGATTGCGGAGCGGTATCACGACGAGAACGAGATGGACGCTTTCGCCATTGCCTTCTTAGAGGTCGTGCTGGGTCTCGGGCTCCCGGGGCTGCTCGCAATTTCCCTCTTCAGGTGGCTTCGGCCACGATAGGCCCTTGCCTTCCCGCCCCCCATCCCGTATCCACCGCGCCTTCGCGATCAGCGGCCCCGGGGGCATCCGCCGCCCGGGGTCCATCGTTTTGACCGGTCTTCCTCCGGTTCAGGGCGCCGCTGGTCCAAAGGAAGAGGAAACAATGCCGTACTACGAGCACGTGGTAATCACGCGGCCGGAAATCTCGCCGCAACAAGTCGACGCTCTCGTCGAAGACATCACCAAGACCATCAAGGACCTGGGCGGCCATGTCGGGCGCACCGAGTATTGGGGTCTACGCAACCTTACCTACCGCATCCGCAAGAACCGCAAGGCGCACTACTCGCTTCTGAACCTCGATTGCCCGGCCGCGGCCGTGCACGAATTGGAGCGGCGGCTGAAGATCAACGAAGACGTGATGCGCTTCAAGACCATCCGCGTCGAGCAGCTCGACGAAGAGCCTTCGCCGATCCTGGCGCGCCGCGATCGCGAAGAGCGTCGCCGTGCGCGCCGCGAAGGCCGCGACGGTGAGGACCTCGGTGATTTTGAAGGCGGGGAGGAATAGTCATGGCCCAGAAAGGCGCCCCCAAGTTCAACATCTCCAACATCCCGGCCCGCCGCCCGTTCGGCCGCCGGCGCAAGGTATGCCCGTTCTCCGGCGAAGGCGCGCCGAAGATCGACTATAAGGACGTGAAGCTGTTGCAGCGCTTCATCTCGGAGAAGGGCAAGATCGTGCCCGCGCGCATCACCGCAGTGTCCGCCAAAAAGCAGCGTGAACTCGCCCGCGCCATCAAGCTGGCGCGCGAACTCGCGCTGTTGCCGTTCGCGGTTCAATAGGAGGACTGAACCATGCAAGTCATCCTGCTTGAACGCGTCGAAAACCTCGGCGGCATCGGCGACGAAGTGAAGGTGCGCGACGGTTTTGCGCGCAACTTCCTGCTGCCGCAGAAAAAGGCGCTGCGCGCCAACGAAGCCAACCGCAAATCTTTCGAGGCGCGCCGCGCCGAGATCGAGGCGCGCAACGCCGAAACGCGGTCCACAGCGGAAAAGTCGTCAAAAGCGATCGACGGTCAATCGTACGTGCTCATTCGCCAAGCCGGCGAAGCGGGCCAGCTCTACGGCTCGGTCTCATCGCGCGACATCGCCGACGAGATCGTGAAATCGGGCGCCAAGATCGACCGCAGCGCCGTCGTGCTCGACAAGCCGATCAAAACCATTGGCCTCTATGACGTGCGCGTGCGCCTGCATGCGGAAGTCTCCGTCAATGTGAAGGTCAACGTGGCGCGCAGCCAAGACGAAGCCGATCGCCAGGCGCGCGGTGAAAACGTCATCGCCAGCGCAGTGGACGCGGAACGCAACGAAGCCGCCGAGCAAGCCAAGGAATTGGCCGCCTCCGCCTTTAGAGACGACGGCCCGCGCGAATAAGCCAAGCGACTGCGCCAGAACACAAAGCCCGTGCATCGCCAGATGCGCGGGCTTTTTCTGCGCTGGTCCTGCAGCGCGGCGCCGCTAGCCGCGCGTGCCTGCGTCGCCCAGCGTTGCTGCCACTGCACGGCAATTGTACGGCAGGTGTGGATCGAGACAGAAATCCGGCCATTGATTTGAATCACGCCAGTATCGCGTCAGTCCCACGGCGCCAAAGATCCGCCAGATCCGCCGATCTCTCCGCATCGCGGCGGTTCCGGATGCAAAGAGTGGCCAAGTCGCAGCCTCTCGCAAAGGATAAACGGGACGCGCGCACGTCGCGGTCGTTCCGACGTAGCCCTTATTGAGATAAAGTGTTTCAGCCATGCGCCACGCAAGATCGAGGCGATAGTTGGATGCGACGGCAGGAATCATGTCGGCCACGCATCCCTGACCCACAGTCGGTCCAGTGACGCGTTCATAATAGGCCTGGGCGTCACGCTTTATTTCCGCCTCGGATGGCGGCCCGTGCTCGAGCAAGGCTATGTCGCGGCGATTTTCCGCCATGATCTGATTGGCCTGCTCTTGCGACCATCCTTGATTGCGCATGATGGCTGGCAAGTGACGCTCAAGCTCTCGCTGCGCCCGTCTCGCGCCCGCCAGATCATTGGCGTTTTCGCGGTCGCCCAGGATCACATTCCACAAAATGGCGGCGCTTTCGTTTTGTGCTGTGAGCCGCTCCTCGGCCCTTACAGCGCCTTCCAGATCGTGCGCTTCTAGGAGTTGCTCCACCACCGCGCGCTGTGCGTCCTGTGAAAGGGGGTCGAGTTGCAGAGATTGCTCAACGACGCGCTGCGTATCGAGGTTCCGTCCCGCGCGCTCAAGGAAATCACCCCAAATACTCAACACGCGCAGGTCATGTGGGGCGAGCGCGAGCGCCCGAAGGTAGTGTTGCCTGCGCAACTCCCAATTCCACTCCGGTTCGACCCGGCCCAGCATGGCTTCGCCAAGCGCAAGATGGGGATCGATGGAGACGGCGCGAAAGGCGGCGTCACGTGCGCGCGCGATCAGGGAAGCTTGTTCATCCTCATTGCGTTTCCGGCTTTGGCGCGCGTAGGCGGTCGCTAGCAAGGCCCATGCTCGGGCAAATCGGGGTGCGCTCCGCGTGGCTTCCTGAAGATTGTCTATCGCTTGCTGGTCGGTGGCCGAGCTGGAATAGGCGGGCTCCTCCATAAGATCGACGGCGCGCAAATAGCTTTCGAGCGCTGCCGGCGTCATCCGCGTCGGCGGAGCGGCAAGGTCTGGCGCAGCTGCGTGAAGCAATTCGCCGACGTGCCGCGCAATATCGGACTGAGCCTCCAACGTGGCGGAAAGCGCGCGGTCGTAGGTTTGTGTCCACACCACCGCGCCGTTTCGTGCATCCACAAGCTCGGCGACGATCCGAATCTGGTCGCCCTCGCGTCGTACCGAACCATC
>JAFEDV010000509.1 GCA_018241475.1 Pseudomonadota bacterium
ATTCCCTTGCCCTATCGCGAAGGCGCCAACGGCCATTGGACTCGCACCCTCGCCGTCGCGCCGGATGGGTCGAAGCTCTACGTGGCCGTCGGCTCGTCCAGCAACATTGCCGACCGCGGCATGGCCGTCGAACGCAATCGCGCCGCCATCTGGGCGATCAACCCCGATGGAAGCGGCATGCGCATCTTCGCCTCGGGGCTGCGCAATCCGGTCGGGTTGGAATTCGACCCGCACAGCGGTGAGCTTTGGACCGCAGTCAACGAGCGCGACATGCTGGGCGACAATCTCGTCCCCGACTACATGACCCACGTGGTGGAAGGCGGCTTCTACGGTTGGCCGTATTCGTATTGGGGCCGCCATGTCGATACGCGCGTGCAGCCTCAGAATCCCGCTCTGGTGGCGACGGCGCTGGCGCCCGACTATGCGCTGGGCGCGCATACCGCTTCGCTTGGCCTGCATTTCTACCGCGGCGCGGCGCTTCCGGAGCACTACCGCAACGGCGTCTTCATCGGTCAGCACGGGTCGTGGAACAGAAGCCGGTTCGTCGGCTACAAGGTGGTCTTCGTACCCTTTTCGACTGGTCGGCCGTCTGGACCGGTGGAGGATTTTCTCACCGGCTTCCTCAATGCGCGCAATGAAGCGCAAGGCCGCCCGGTGGGCGTCGGCGAGGACCCGACCGGCGCGCTCCTTGTCGCCGACGATGTTGGCAACATCATCTGGCGTGTGGCGCCCGCGCCTGCCGCCGGTCGCTAACCGTGCTCGCAGCGCCAGACGAAACGCTGCGACGGCGCACCCTGCGCGAAATGCGAGAGCATCTGGTTTCTCTGGGCGACGGCGGCGCGCGCCTCGGGATCGTCGCAGCTGTAGTCCGATGAGTTGGATGTCGCGTTCCGCGCTGCCGTGAAGGCGCTGTCGCTCAGCGGATAGCGCTCCCGCCTGAACTCTCCGCGCGCCGGATCGATCGTCAGCACATCGAGGCCGTGGCTTTCCGGCGACAGAATGGTGCGCGGGTAGAGGTGGTTGGGCCCCGGTGCGTAGAGTGTGCGGCCGTTCACGCACATCTGACCCGACACCGTGAAACTCACGTCCGCGGCGCCTACGGCGCCTTGGCTTGCGGTGCGGTCGAGCGAGCACGAGACGGCGCCGGTGAACGGTCCTGCTGCATCGCGCGGGGCCGCCGGGTGCATCCGAAGCAGCGTCACGCCAGCAGCGACGATCAGCACCGCCGCAACGGTTGCGCCGCCGACGACCGCCAACACGCCCATGCGTCGCCTGTGCGGCTCGAACGGTTCAGGCTCGGCTATATTCGGTTCGGCGCTTGCGCTTATATCGGTGCTGCGGCCGAGCTTGCGCGTCCGCCGGCGAGACAGCAGAACCGCGCCCAGCACGCAAACGGCCACGAACAGGGCCAGCGTCCCTCCGATCAGGATGACGACAGCAATACGGGTCAGCCGATCTGCGGTCTCCAGTTTGCCGGCGAGTTCTCGGTTCTGCGTTTGCAGCGCATTGATGGTCGCGGTGCGGTCGGCAGAAGCGCGCTCCTCGAACGAGAGGCATCGGTCCTCCGCGAGGCTTGGGCTCACGCCGGCGGCGTCCAGAAACTGCAACAATTGCTGCACGCGGGTCGCAACGCCGCGGGTCTCGCGCGTGTCGGCGCCGCTCACGTGCCAGGAATTGACCCCGATTACCCTGCCGCATTCATCCACCAGCGGTCCGCCGGAAGAGCCGGAGGAGATGACGGCGGTATGATTGACGGTCGGGATTGGGTCTCCGGTCGGCGCGCGGTCGCGCAGCGAGGCTATCTCGCCTGAGGTTCGCGATGGAGGCTGTGGTCGCAGCAGGTCGGCGCCGGTGGTCCCCTGGTAATCAACGTCTGGGAACCCGAGTGCGATCACGGTGTCGCCGGTCCTCGGCTCCACCGTCGAAATTGTCAGCGGGGCCATGTCGTCGCCGCCGCCGTTGAACTCCAGCAGCGCCAGTTCGCTCAGGGGCGAGTAGCTGATGATGTGCGCGGGCAACAGGCCGGAGCCGTGCGGCGGAACGATCGCTACGCCATAATCGGGGCGTTCGCGGGCAGCCTGTACCACATGCGCGGCGGTCACCACTAGGTTGGGCGCAACCACAAAGCCCGAGCCGGAGCCGTACAGCATCCGCCCCTCGGGGCTGTCCAGAATGACGACGACGCGCACGATGCCGCGCTCTGCGCTGTCGATGCTGCTCGACGCACCGCTTGCGCCGTTCGACTGCGCCGCGGCCGAACTCGCGAGCGCGAGCGCAAACGCCGCCGCCAGAAACCTTAATGCTTTTCCGATCAAGCAATTCCCCGGGGCCCGTCTGTTGATAATTGGGCGCCGGCGCCCGCTCAGCAAGCGTTTGCCCCACCTGTCTGTGTTGCAATTTCGGAACGATTGCGGCGGCGACACGGCGGGCTCGGGGCGCGCCAAATGCGGCCTGGGCCTTGCATCGCCGTAAACATCACGGCAAGTCCTCAGGGTCGGCGACGGGGGCGGTCGGCGGCATGAGGCGCACGCCTGAACAGGCGTCGCGGCGCACGCCCCATCGCCCTTAATTCGGACAACCGAATTCGCTCTGTTGGGCGCGCCGTTCTTTGGGATTGTTAAAACATGGCGCGCTAAGCCCAGCGAAGGGGCGATTCGCCCGGTTTCTGGCGGCAAGGGTTCGAAGGGCATGCTCGGCAATATGTTTGGTCTTGTTGCACCGGATCTGGCGATCGATCTCGGGACCGCGAACACGCTCATCCACGTCAAGGGGCGCGGCATCGTTCTCGATGAGCCGTCCGTGGTCGCCTACGTCAACGAAGGTGGACGCAAGGTCGTCTACGCGGTGGGCGCCGAAGCCAAGACTATGCTCGGCAAGACCCATCGCAACATGGAGGTGATCCGACCGCTGCGTGACGGCGTCATCGCCGACTTCGATGTCGCCGAGGAGATGATCAAGCAATTCATCCGCAAGGTGCTGCCGCGTCCCGCGCTGATCTCGCCGCAGATCGTCATCTGCGTGCCGACGGGCGCCACTCCGGTGGAGCGGCGCACCATTCTCGAGAGCGCCCAGGCCAGCGGCGCACGCCGCGTCAAGCTGATCGAAGAGCCTGTCGCGGCCGCGCTCGGCGCCGGCCTGCAGATCGACGATCCGTCGGGCTGCATGGTCGTCGATATCGGCGGCGGCACCACCGAAATCGCTGTGTTGTCGCTCGGCGGCCTGGTTTGGTCCCGTTCGCTGCGCGAAGCGGGCGACAAGATGGACGAGGCGATCATCCAATACCTGCGCCGCCGCGAAAATCTGATGATCGGCGACTCCACCGCTGAACGCATCAAGAAGGAAATCGGCACCGCCAAGCCGCCGGAATCCGGCCAAGGCCTCTCGCTGCCGATCAAGGGACGCGACAATCTCTCGGGCGTGCCGAAGGAACTCACCGTCACCGAAGCGATGGTGGCGGATGCGCTCTCCGATCCGGTTACGCGGATCGTCGACGCGGTGCGCCAGGCGTTTGAGCAGATGCCGCCGGAATTGGCCGCCGACATCTACGATCACGGCCTGATGATGACCGGCGGCGGAGCGCTGCTTCGCAACCTCGATGTGGTCCTGCAGGAGCGCATTTCAATCCGCGTTTCGGTCGCGGACGATCCGCTGCGCTGTGTGGTCAAAGGCTGCGGAATCGCACTCGACACGATAAATTCGTCTGAAGCGCGCCGTCTGCTCACGGAAGAAGTGTAAGCGGCGCGCTTAGAGAGGCGGAGCAAGAGTGGCCAGACGCAGAAGCAGCGTACGGCGCGCGGGCGCGGCCCGGAAGATTACGCCC
Source organism: Pseudomonadota bacterium (assembly GCA_018241475.1). Taxonomy (GTDB): domain Bacteria; phylum Pseudomonadota; class Alphaproteobacteria; order Caulobacterales; family Aquidulcibacteraceae; genus Vitreimonas. The sequence goes on from JAFEDV010000509.1 coordinate 3,821, forward strand.
GGCGTGTTGATCGCCATCGTGCTGGCGGCAGGTGCGGCGGCGCTGGTGATTTCCCATGTCGGCCGCAGCTCCGATCCCGCTCAGAGCGCCATGCGAGCCGGCGACGATGGCGCGGCCGCCGCCGGGCGCGCCGCCACCGGTCCGTTGCGCGCCGGGGAAGACCTCTTCGGTCGCATCGGCGCGATGTGGGACGAGGCCGGACGCATCGAGCGTCTCGAACGGGAGAACCGCGATCTGCGCGCCTGGCGCGATCTCGCGCAGCGCCTCGCCGAACGTAACGAGCGCTACGAGGCGCTGCTGCGCATGCCGCGCGACGCCTTTGGCGAAGGCGCTGATGTCGAGCACGCCATCGCCGCCCAGCTGGTGCTCGATAGCGGCGGCCCGTTCATGCGCACCTTGGTCGCCAACGCTGGAGCGATGCACGGCGTTAAGGTCGGCTATATCGTGGTCAACGAAGAGGGTCTTGTCGGCCGCGTGGTCTCCGTCGGGCGCCAGACTTCGCGCGTGCTGATGCTCGACGACTACAATTCGCGCATCCCGGTGCTTGGCGAAGCTTCGCGCGTCCGCGCCGTGCTCGCCGGCCAGGCGTCGCATCCGCCCGAACTCTACACCGCGCCATTCCAACCTCAGAATCCGCGCCTCGACTTCATTGTCGGAGCTCAGAGCCTGCGCGAAGGCGAGCGGATGATCACCTCGGGCGACGGGGGCCTTTATCCGCGAGGCATTCCCGTCGGCATCGCGCACCGCGATCCGGACGGCTCATGGCATGTCGCGCTCGCAGCCGCGCAACGCCCGATCGATTTTGTGCGCATCCTGCCCTATGCAGGCTTCGCGGCGCCGGAAGCGACCGCATCGCTGAATGAATCGCCGCCGCTGAATTCGAGTTCGACTGTCGCTGCAATCGGCCGTTCGACGATGGCGCCGCCGCCGAGCCTGGCGCTGCCGGCTGCGCCGCGCCCGCGGCCGGCGCAGAACTTGAACGCGGCGGCCACGCCGCGGCCGTTGCAGCCGTTGCAGCCAGCCGCGGCGCAAACCTCCGCAGCGCCGCCGACGCACGCCGAGGAAACGCCGCCAGCGCCAACGCAGCAATCGCCGCCGAGGGCGCCCGTAGCGCAGCAGGCGCCGCCTGGAACGCCGCCGACCCATCCGGCGGCGGGGACGCCGCGATGATCGCACACGCGCCAAGCCGCTCGGTGCTTCGCGCTTGGGGTCTCGCGCTCGCCGTCGCCAGCGTCATCCTGCCGGCGCTGCCGCTTGGCGGCCTGTTCGCCCAGCCGCCCATTCCGCTCGCCGTCCTGTGGGCGGCCTATGGCTGGGCGGCGGAGGATGAAAGCAGTTGGCGCGCGCCGGTCATCCTGGCGCTGCTCGGATTACTGCACGATCAGCTTGCGGGCGGGCCGTACGGGCTGTTTCCCGTGCTTTATCTTTCCGCATATCTGGTCGGGCGCATTGCCGCTGTCGTGATGTCGGCGCCGAACCTTTTTTCCTTGTGGGGCGGCTTCGCGGTC
>JAFEDV010000050.1 GCA_018241475.1 Pseudomonadota bacterium
AACCCCGCGTCCAGGCCCCGAAGTCGCGGCGGCCGCCACAGCGCCGGGACCCGCACATGGCGCGATGCAACTCGCCCCCGCACCGACGTTCGCGGCGAGCGGACCTTACGTGGCGCAGCTCGCGGCGCTGCAATCGGAAGCGGCGGTGCAGCCGGCGTGGGCGCGGCTTTCATCGCGTGCGCCGGACCTGTTCGGCCAAGCGCACCTCGATGTGCAGCGCGCCGATCTTGGCGCACGAGGCGTCTATTTCCGCGTCCGTGCTGGCTATTTTGCCAACCGCGCCAACGCCTCGCGCTTCTGCGAGCGCATTCGGCAGATGGGACAAGACTGCATCCCGGTCGTGCGATGAGCCAACGTCTCGTCATTCCGGGGCGACCGAAGGCCGAACCCGGAGCCCGAGGGTTAGTAGAGCCGCATATTTGCCCGTGCGTTCCGGATCGCGCTCCGCGCGTTCGGAATGACGAACTCAAGGCGCTGTGCGAGAGAGGATAGATGACTCCGCTCTCGATTTCGCTTGGCATTCGCCAGCCCAAGCTCGACGACAATCTGCGCGCCTTCCTGCGCGACACGCATCCCTGGGGTCTGATCCTCTTCCGCGAAGCCTGCGTCGGGCGTGACCAGGTGCGAGGCCTATGCGAGGATCTGCGCGATGCGGCGGAATACGACTGCGTCGTTCACATCGATCAGGAAGGCGGCCGCGTCGCGCGCTTGAAACCGCCGGAGTGGCCGACGTGGCCCGCGAGCGCCGAATACGGAAAGCTGCATGCACGCGAGCCGGACGCGGCGGTCGAAGCGGCTCGCCTCGGCCACCGCCTCATTGCACACGAATTGAAGAACATGGGCGTCGACGGCGATTTCACGCCAGTGCTGGATGCGCCAATCGATGGCGCCGACCCGGTCATCGGGGATCGGGCCTTTTCGCATGATCCGAGAATCATTTCCACGCTTGCACGTGCTGCGCTTGAAGGGCTGCATGCAGGCGGCGTCGCAGGTTGCGTAAAGCACATGCCCGGACACGGACGCGCCGAAGCCGACAGCCATTTGGCGCTGCCGAAAGTGCGGGCCTCGGAGGCGGAGCTGGAACGCGACGTCTATCCCTTCGCGCAAATGGCCGAGGCCGAAGCGGCGATGACCGCTCACATCGTCTATGAAGCCTGGGACCCCGATCGTCCGGCCACATGTTCGCCCACCGTTATCGCAGAGATTATCCGGGACCGCATCGGTTTTGCCGGTCTCTTGATGAGCGACGACCTCGACATGAAGGCCCTTCAGTACGCCATGAATGGCGGCTTGGCCGAGCGAGCCGAGTTCGCGCTGAGGGCCGGGTGCGACGTCGTGCTGCAATGCTCCGGCGTGTTGAAAGACATGGAAGCGGCGGCCAGGGGGTGCCAAACCCTGACCGGACTGCCGCTCGTCCGCGCCCGTGCGGTCGAGGCTTTCGCCAAACGGCCGGCGGAGGCTTTCGACGCCGAAGCGGGATGGGTCAGGTTCAGGGAACTCATGGGTTGAGTCATTTCCGGGGCCATCCAAAGGCGTGATCCGGCATGACTCAGAGTTGGAATGACTGAGAGCGATCACGATACGATCGACGTCGATCTCGCCGCCGCCGAGGAAGCGGAGGGACGCGATGCGTTGCTGCTCGCACTTGACGCCTTCGAAGGCCCGCTGGCGCTGCTGCTTGATCTTGCGCGCGCCAAGAAGATCGACATCGCCAAGCTCTCTGTCGCCGAAATCGCCGATCAGTATCTTGCCTTCATCGCCGATGCGCATGCGCAGAACATGGAGCTGGCGAGCGACTATCTCGTCATGGCCGCGTGGCTCGCGCTGCTGAAGTCGCGTCTTCTGTTGCCCAAGCCGCACCTGCCGGAAGACGAGCCCGACCAGCAGCAATTGGCGGACGCGCTGAAGCTCAAGTTGATGCGTCTCGAGCTTGCGCGCGCCGCCGCCAAGCGTCTGGATGCGATGCCGCAGCTCAATCGCGACGTGTTCCTGAACGGAATGCCGAGGCCGACGGTGCTTACCAAGACCGCTGCCTGGACCGCCGAACTCTACCATCTCCTTGGCGCCTATTGCGCCGAGCGCGCCAAGAGCGTTCGCAGGCGCGCTTACCGCACCTTCGCGCGGCGGGCGTTTCCGCTGGAATCCGCACGTCGCAAGCTCGAACAGGCCTTGGTGAACCTGAGGGACTGGCAGACCATCAATGCAGTCGCGCCGGCCTCGGAAGCGGGTCCAGACGCACCGCCCGTTGAGAGCTACCTCGCCTCCACTTTCGGAGCAGCACTGGAACTCGCGCGCGAGGGCAAGATGGACTTGCGTCAAGCCGAAGCTTTCGCCCCGCTCTTCGTGCGCGCGCGCCCAGCCTCGGAGCCTGCGCCGTGAGCGCTGAGAAGGAGCCGCCGCTGGCCGACGCCATGCGCAGGATCGAGGACGCCTTCCGGGAGAGCGGTGAGCGCGCGCGCGAACCATCGGCCGACGCTGTCCGCGCTGCCGAGGCGTTGCTCTTCGCCGGCGGTGAGCCTCTGACGGCCAAGGCGCTCGCGGAGAAACTAGGCCCCGGGGTCGACATCGCCGCGGTGCTGATGAAGCTGAAGGGCGATTATGCTGGCAGGGGGGTCCAGTTGATCGAGGCGGGTGGCGCTTGGCGCTTCCAGTCCGCGCCAGATTTGGCGGGCCTCTTCGCCGAAACCCGCGCCATACCTCGGAAGCTGCCCAAGGCGGCGATGGAAACCTTAGCGGTAATCGCATACCATCAGCCGGTCACCCGCGCCGAGATCGAGGAAATTCGTGGCGTCTCGCTCTCTCGGGGCTCGATGGAACTCTTGTTGGAGATCGGCTGGATTCGCCCTCGCGGCCGCCGGCGCACGCCCGGTCGGCCGCTGACTTTCGGCACCACCGACGCTTTTCTGGGTCAATTCGGCTTGCCGTCTCTCGAGGCCCTGCCGGGCAAAGACGACTTGAAGGCGCTCGGTCTCCTTGATCCCCGCGCCGCTGCCGCCCTGGAGATTCCGCGCCCGGGCGCGGAACCGGCCAGCGACGAAGAACCACTGGAAATAGGGGACGACAACCCCGAGTTTTTCCGCGATCATCTGGACGAACACGGCGAATAAGAGCCACCGGTTCAAGAACCGGCAAAGGTCCCCGTGCTATGCTGTCCGGCATCAACGAGCCGCAGAAAGGCCGCGACCGTTAGGAGTCGCGCCGCTAAACAGCGCGAAACCGTTTAGGAGCGTTAGGAAATGCATCCGACTTGGACCTTAATCATAGTCGTCGTCTTGGCGGCTCTGCTGTTCATGCGCCCAGGCAAGATCTCCAGCCTGATGGAAGACCTGGGCAAGGGAATCAGCGGATTCCGCAAAGGCATGGACGAAGGCCGCGCACAGCAACAGGCGCAGCAGCAGCAAAGCGAGCCGCCACGGCAGGTCGCCGACCAATCCAGCCAAAGCAGCAGCAACAACCAAGATCGCGTTCAGAGCTAAGCGTTCTGATCGCGCGCCATGCTGCCGGGTCTTAGCTTCGAGCACATCATCATCCTCGGCGTGATCGCCCTGGTGGTGGTGGGGCCAAAGGATCTCCCCCTGCTCCTGAGAAAGATGGGGCAGTGGACTGCCCGGCTGCGCGGCATGGCGCAGGAATTCCGCACCGGTTTCGACGAACTTGCGCGCCAAGCCGAACTTGACGAACTGAAGAAGGAAGTCGAGGCGCTGCGGCGCACGACCAATCTCACCAATATCGGCAACGAATTCACAAAGCCGCTCGGTACGCTTGAAAGCTATGCTGGCTTAGCGCCGCCGCCGCCGGCGGCGAGGACGGAATCCCCCGAGCCGGACCGCGAGACCTCAGCCCCGCAACCTCCCGCAGAACAAGGCTTGTCTGAGGACGCGCGCTCCGAAGCGCCTGCGCAGCGGGCCGCGCCATGAGCGCCGCCGATGACGATGAAGTGGAGGCGTCGCGCGCGCCGCTCCTGTCGCATTTGAGCGAACTGCGAACACGCCTCGTCTGGGCGATCGGGGGCGTCGTTGTCGCGTTTGCGATCTGCTTCTTCTTCCAGGATCAGATCTTCCTGCTGCTGACCAATCCGTTCGTCGAAGCGATGCGGGAAGCGCACCTTACCCAGAACCAAGACATCCATATGATCAATACGGATGCGTTCGGCTTCTTCATGACCAAGATGAAGTTGGTGCTGTTCGCAGCATTGATCGTGTCGTTTCCGTTGACTGCGTACCAGGCCTACGCCTTCGTCGCGCCCGGCCTTTACAAGCGTGAACGCTCGGCGGCGGCGCCGTTCCTGATCGCCGCGCCCGTCATGTTCGCGCTGGGGGCGGTCTTCGTTTATTACATCGCCATGCCTTATGCGCTGCGGTTCGCGCTGCAGCAGCAGGTTTCGATCCAAACGTCCAACGGGGCCACCATCCATGTCGACTATCTGCCCAAGGTCGACGAGTATATTGGACTCGAAACGACGCTGATTCTGGCGTTCGGCCTCTTCTTCCAGATGCCGGTCGTGCTTTCGATGCTGGCGCGGGTAGGTATCGTTACCGCGTCAATGCTGGGCAAAGCACGCCGCTACGCAGTCGTTGGCATCGCTGCCTTCGCGGCGCTTACGGCGCCGCCCGATCCCATCTCCATGGGGGTCATGATGATCCCGCTCTATATGGTCTTCGAAATCTCGATCCTGGTGGTGCGCCTGGTTGAGCGGCGCGGACAAAAGGACCAGTCGATTGCAGCGGTGCAAAGCGCCGAATAGCCGCTACTCGGCGGATTGCGTCGAGGCGCGTTCCCCAATGTTTCTCGCGCGTGCGGCGCGATAGCCAGGGCCCTGAGCTTCGCTCCGGCCGGGGAGCGTGTTAGTCGAATCGAGCATGCACGACATTCGAGCCATCCGCGCCAGTCCCAACGTTTACGACGCCGCCTGGGCGCGCAGGGGCCTGAACCCCCAGGCCCGCCGCATTGTCGATCTCGACGCCAAGATGCGCGCACAAGCGACGGTCAAACAGGAAGCCGAGGCGCAGCGCAACGCCGCCTCGAAGGCGATCGGCCAAGCCAAGGCGCAAAAGAACGACGCCGAAGCCGAGCGCCTGATTGCGCAGGTGGCGGCGCTCAAAGCACGCATCGACGAGACCGGCGTCGCGGAAGCGAGTTGGCAGAAGGAACGCGACGATCTGCTTGCATCGCTCCCCAACCTGCCCGCACCCGATGTGCCGGACGGCGCCGACGAGGAAGGCAACATCGAGGTGCGCCGCTGGTTCAGGCGCGACGGCGGCGATCCGCCGAACGTGGAGTTGAGCGCTGACCATGTCGCGCTCGGCGAGGCCTTGGGACAAATGGATTTCGAGGCCGCGGCGCGTCTCTCCGGCGCACGCTTCGTGGCGCTGAAGGGCCAGCTTGCGCGCCTCGAACGCGCGCTCGCCGCGTTCATGCTCGATCTACACACGGAAACGTTCGGTTACACGGAAGTGAGCCCGCCGCTCCTGGTCAAGGACCACGCGATGTTCGGCACCGGCCAACTGCCGAAGTTCGTCGACGACCAGTTCACGGCCGCCCGCACCGTCAGCCGCGAAGAATTGCTCAGCGCCGCGCTTGATCGCTTCGACGAAGAAGTCGAACGCCAGCTGGGTACGACCAAGCCAACCGACGTGTTGCGGCAATTGCTGGAACAGGCGCCGACGCGGGAGGATTTCTGGCTCATCCCGACGGCTGAGGTCGCGCTCACCAATCTCGTGCGCGAGCAGATCCTCGCAGAGGACATGCTGCCAATCCGCATGACCGCCGACACGCCATGTTTCCGCGCCGAAGCGGGCGCGGCCGGCAAGGACACGCGCGGCATGATCCGGATGCATCAATTTCGCAAAGTCGAGCTCGTGTCGATCACCACGCCGGACAAGAGCCATGAAGAGCACGAGCGCATGGTCGCATGCGCGGAGGAGGTGCTGAAAAGGCTCGAATTGCCGTATCGAGTCATGGTCTTGTGCGCCGGCGACATGGGCTTCTCGGCGCGCAAGACCTACGATCTGGAAGTGTGGCTGCCGAGCCAAGGCAAGTACCGCGAGATTTCGTCGTGCTCGAACTGCGGCGATTTCCAGGCCCGCCGCATGAACGCGCGCTTCCGTAACAAGGATGGCAAGACCGAGTTCGTGCACACGCTGAACGGCTCAGGGCTGGCCGTCGGCCGCACGCTCGTTGCGGTGCTGGAGAATTATCAGAACGCCGACGGTTCGATCACCGTGCCGGCAGCCGTCGCGTCCTACATGGGCGGGGTCGAGCGAATCTCAAAACCCTGAGTCATTCCGGATGATGCCGCTCACTCGGAGGTGACTCTACCTGGTTTGTCCGATGATGTTGATGAGTTCTGCGCCAGTCGTCATCTCAGGCAGTGCGCCAAAATCGCCTTTCGCCTCCAACGCGACGCCCAGCAGCGACTGAAAGATCCGCCGCGGCAGCGTCGTTGCGCCGAACTGTTCCAGGTGCGGTGTTGTGAATTGCGCGTCGAGCAGTTTGAATCCGCCAAACTTCAGCCGCGCCGCCAGATGCACGAGCGCGGCCTTGCTGGCGTCGGTGGCGCGCGAGAACATGCTCTCGCCAAAGAAGGCGCCGCCGAGCGCCACGCCGTAAAGACCGCCGACAAGTTCGCCGTCGAACCGCGTCTCGACGCTATGCGCCAACCCGCGTGTGTGCAGATCGAGGTAAAGCGCGCGGATGTCGGAGTTGATCCAGGTGTCTTCGCGGTCGGGCGCCGGCGCCGCGCAGGCGTCGATCGCCGCGGCAAATTCCCGATCGACCGTGAATTGGAAAACATCGCTGCGCAGCGTTCGCTTGAGCCGCCTGGGAACATGGAAGCCGTCCAGCGGCAAGATGCAACGCCACTCCGGATCGACAATGAAGAAGCCCTCGTCTTCGCGGCTTTCGGCCATCGGGAAGACG
>JAFEDV010000510.1 GCA_018241475.1 Pseudomonadota bacterium
CTCGAACCCCCACGCCAAAGGCGCCAGAACCTAAATCTGGTGCGTCTACCAGTTCCGCCACGCCCGCGACGCGCGCCGGTTTAGGGGCGCGCTCATCCAAAAGCGAGATGTCGCCGCACTTTCCTTCACGGCGCGTCCGGCGGCAGCCCGACGGAAACGGTCGTGCGCCGCTCCGCTAATTGTGCCAACCGGCCACCGCCTCGGCAGCCGCCTCATTGGATGGGCGCGGAAGCAGGGCGCCGCTGGAGAGGATGGTCACCTGATACTGGGCGCCATCCGCCATCGGCATGTAGACGCCCTGGCCATACTGCGGGATGTCGACGAGCGGCAGATATTGCGTCACCGATCTTGCGACCGGCAGAAAATCGAGGCCCGTACGCCGTTCTGGCAGCAGACTATAGACACTGCGCGGACGCGTCTGTTCGTCGGCGGTTTCGGTGTAGCGGCCTGAGAAACGGTCAAGACGGTACTGTGCATCGAGGCCAAGCACATTGGCCCAAGGTTTCCATTTCAGGACGCGAGCCTCCAGACGCCATTCATCGCCTTGCACATCGAAGATGTGAACGATCGGCTGCGGATGGTCTGCATTCGCCGCCTCGGTGACCGTCGCCTGAAAATGCTCTGGTCCAAGCTTGCGCAGATCGACGGTCGCGACTTGGCGTTCGGCGTTAAGTCGCGAATAGGTTTGAATGTTGAGCCCCAGGAGGCTGACAAGGGCGGCGACGGCCAGAAACAGACCGCCCCCGAAAACGCCGCGCCCGCCTTTGAAGGGTCGGCCGCGGAACATCCAGCCGACGCCGCTGAGCGCGATGGCCAACCCCACCACGGCGACCAAGCCGGGAATAATCCACCACCACCAAACCATCGTGATCCCCTCTTGCGTTGTGCGCCCCAAGACAGCGTTAGCCCAAAAGCGGGGCGAGAGACAGGCCGGATCAATCCGCCGCTGAGACCCCGCTCGGGAGGCCCGCTAACGCGCTGAGCACGCGCGGCAAAATCTCGGCAATGTCTTCAGCGATAAGCCCAGGGCCGTAAGCCTCGGCGCATCTCCCGTGTAGCCAGGCCGCGGCGGCGGCGGCCTCGAAGGTCTTCATTCCTTGGGCGATCAACCCAGAGATGAGTCCGGTCAACGCATCCCCCGCGCCGGCGGTCGCCAGGAACGGCGTTCCAGTCGTGTTGACGACGGCGCGCGCGTCGGCGCCGGCCACGATGGTGTCAGGGCCCTTGAGCAGAACCGTACAGCCCACCTGCGCCGCCGCCGCGCGCGCCGCTTCGATGCGTGAAGGCTGTGTCTCGAGAACACCTGGAAACGCGCGCCTGAACTCCCCCACATGCGGCGTCAGCACGTCACGCGGATCCATGGTGCGCTTGAGCGGCGCCAGCAGGCTGATCGCGTCGGCGTCTATCACAGCCGCACACCGGTCCTTGGCGCCGATCGCAGCCTCCAGTTTCTCGCGTGCGTTTTGGTCGACTCCGAACGCGGGTCCGATTGCCAGGCACTGGGCGCTTCGCACGGCGTCGGCGAAATCGTCGGCATTGTTCGCGGGACGCAGCATGATCGCCGTCAGATGCGCCGCATTCTCAGCGAGCGCATTGTCGGGACTAAGCACCGTCACCAGCCCTGCGCCGACCCTAAGCGCTGCCCGGGCGGCAAGACGCGCCGCGCCTGTACGGGCGTGCGGGCCGCTGGCGATCATGACGTGGCCGCGCGCATGCTTGTGTGCTTCCGGACCTGGCCAGGGAAAGCGATCGCGCCATAGGTGCGGACCATTTTCGAACAAGCGCGCCTGTTGAGCCATGACTGCGCTCTCGGGCGCGCCAATGTCTGCGACAACCACCTCCCCGCACAGTGCGCGTCCCGGCAGCAGAACGTGACCCGGCTTCTTCCGCACGAAGGTCACGGTGAGCGCGGCGCTGGCGCAGGCGTTTCCCCTGGGCTTGCCCGTATCGCCGTCGAGGCCGCTAGGAACGTCGATGGCGACCACGCGCGCACTGATCGTAGCCATGAACGCTGCGATGCGGGCGGCTTCCCCCTCCAGCGGACGCGACAATCCAGCGCCGAACATGGCGTCAACGTAGAGTTCGGCGTCGAGACCGTCGGCGCGCGCGTTCGAGACATCGCCGAGCCAATGCTGCGCTGCGGCGGCGGCCTCATCCTTCAGCGCGTCGCGCGGAACCAGCGTCGTGACCGCGACCGGCCATCCCATGTCGCGCAGCAAGCGCGCCGCGACCCAGCCGTCTCCGCCATTGTTGCCCGGCCCGCACACCACCGCGGTGCGGCGCGGCGCAAAGCGCCGCACGATAGCTTCAGCGACTGCACGACCCGCATTTTCCATCAACGTGAGCGTCGGCGCGCCGCGAGCCGCCGCTGCCGCATCAACGGCGCGCATTTGCGCCACCGTGATGATCTCGTTGCTCACGCGTTCGGCCCGACAACATCTCTACCGTCTATGACCATGCGAACGTCGCCGTTCACCACCGAAAATTCGGTGATCGAAGCGAAATCGGGCCTGCACACCTTGGTGACCTCCACACGGAGCGCGGCGGCGGCGATAGCATTGATGTTTGTGTATTGGGTGAACACAACCGCGTCCTCCGTGAGTTCGCGCACGGCCTGAACGGTGTCATTGCGCCACCGGTTGACGGCGGCATCCAGGTCGCGCCAGTGCACCGGAGCGTCGCTGTTGAAGATGGACGCGAGCCATGCATCCGTGTCCTCGCCCTTAGGCGCCAGGATATCGCCAAAGCGCGGGTCGACCTTCACTGGCCTTCGCAACCGCTTCGCCGCAAGCTCAGCCGTCTCCTTGGTGCGAACCGCCGGTCCGGAGACGACATTGAGCGGCGCAAGGTCCGCCAAGCGTCCGGCCAAATGCTCGGCCTGGGCCCGCCCAAATCGCGTCAAAGGCCACTTGGTTCGGTCAAGTCCGCTGACGCGGTCGGGTTCGGCGTGACGCGCAACAATAACTCTGGTCATTCCGGCTATGTAGCGGATGCCGCGTCCGGGACGCCAGCCCGTCTCATAGGCGCCGCTGCCCCTTTTTTCGGCGCCGGACGTTGCGTTGCAGCCGCCATTTCCGCGGGCCTTTGCGACTCAGCCCGCTCTTGCCCCAACACCCACTCAACGTGGTGGGAAAGAGGCCCGGATGAAGAAGATCGAAGCCATCATAAAGCCGTTCAAGCTCGATGACGTGAAGGAAGCGCTGCAGGAAATCGGCCTCCAAGGCATGACCGTCACCGAGGCCAAGGGCTTCGGACGTCAGAAGGGCCACACCGAACTTTATCGCGGCGCCGAATATGTGGTGGACTTCCTGCCCAAGCTGAAGATCGAGGTCGTCCTCGGCGACGATCAGGTCGACGCGGCCATCGAGGCGATCCAGCGCGCCGCCAAAACCGGCAAAATCGGCGACGGTAAGATTTTTGTTTTGGACGTGCACAACGTGGTGCGCATCCGCACCGGCGAAACCGGTCCGGCCGCCGTGTGACCGGCATGCAATTTCTCGACGCTGCGGGGACCGCGCCCGCGCAGCTTCGCTCATCTCAACTCAGCTTCGCGGTGGAGAATCCGAATGTCTGACGAAGTCTTGAAGCTCATCAAGGACAAAGAGGTCCAATACGTCGATCTCAGGTTCAACGACCTGCGCGGCAAGATGCAGCACGTCACCTTCGACGTGTCGATGATCGACAAGGACGTGTTCGCCGAAGGCACCATGTTCGATGGCTCGTCGATCGCCGGCTGGAAAGCCATCAACGAGAGCGACATGGTGATGCGTCCCGACCCCGTCGGCGCCCACATCGATCCATTCTATCAGCAGACGACGCTGGCGATGTTCTGCGACATCCTCGAGCCCGGCACGCTGCAGCCCTATGGGCGTTGCCCGAGATCGATCGCCAAGAAAGCGGAGGCCTACATCAAATCCTCCGGCGCCGGCGATGTCGCGTATTTCGGACCGGAAGCCGAGTTTTTCGTGTTCGATGACGTGCGCTGGTCAACCGACCCGAACAATACGGGCTACTCGTTCGACTCCTCCGAATTGCCGTTCAACACCGGCAGGTCCTACGAGGGCGGCAACCTCGGTCACCGGCCTGGCCCGAAGGGCGGCTACTTTCCGGTGCCGCCGATCGACAGTCTGCAGGACCTGCGCGGCGAGATGCTGCAGATCATGGGCGATCTGGGCCTGAAGCCCGAGAAGCATCACCATGAAGTGGCGCCCGCGCAGCACGAACTTGGCCTCAAGTTCAACACGCTGACGCAGATGGCCGACAACATGAACCTGTACAAGTACATCATCCATCAGGTGGCGGCGTCATACGGCAAATCGGCGACGTTCATGCCGAAGCCGTACTACAAGGACAACGGCTCGGGCATGCACGTGCACATGTCGATCTGGAAGAAGGACACCAACCTCTTCGCCGGCGACCGCTACGCCGATCTGAGTGAAACCTGCCTCTACTATATCGGCGGCGTTATCAAGCACGCACGCGCCATCAATGCGTTCGCGAATTCGACCACGAACTCCTACAAGCGTCTCGTGCCTGGCTACGAAGCCCCCGTGCTGCTCGCCTACTCGGCGCGCAACCGCTCGGCCTCATGCCGCATTCCGCACGGCACCGGCGCCAAGTCGAAGCGCGTCGAAGTCCGCTTCCCCGATCCGGCCGGCAACATGTATCTCACCTACACGGCGCTGCTGATGGCCGGCCTCGACGGCATCGAAAAGAAGATCCACCCGGGCGATCCGCTCGACAAGAACCTCTA